>JAGCMU010000028.1 GCA_017646325.1 Kiritimatiellia bacterium | reverse complement strand
TGGAAGAGGGTTGCGGACAGTCAGAAATGTCTCCGCGTGAGCGGCAAGCACAATGACCTCGAAGAGGTGGGACGAGACACTTACCACCACACCATGTTCGAAATGCTCGGAAACTGGAGTTTCCTGTGTCCGTCTCGGCGACTTTGGTACGTCCGTTACGCCAGTTTCTCAGTTCTATGCTCAGCAGGCTATGAACAACGTTATGTTCGGCAAGTGGAAAAAGATTGCTCCAGGATACGGCAAGATGGTTCTCGGCTATTTCGGTAAGACGCCTGTCGCTCCAGATCCAGAAATCGTCAAGATCGCTCAGGAGCAGCTCAAGCTTGAACCAACAACGAAGACAGTTCTTGAAATCAACGATGCAGACCCAACAAAGGGTGGCGCGGTTGCAAAGGCCGAACTTGAAAAAGAAGGTCTTCCTGTTACTGATGAAAACATCTTCATCGCAGCTTCTTGCAAGGAAAAAGGCATTCTCTTCTTGAAGGATCCTTCAAAGGCTCCAATGGGCTGCCGTTTTGCAGAAGAGGCAAAGAGCGCACCTGCTTCCAAGGGTGGCGCTTGCACTGTCACGATCAACGGCAAGGCTTACGGCGTTGAGCTTAAGGGCGACAAGGCTGTTGTCAATGGCAAGGAAGTCGCATTTACCGTTGCGGATGGTATTCAAGCAGCTCCTGCAGTTTCTTCCGCTCCAGCTGGCGGCGAAGAAATCAAGGCTCCTGTTCCAGGAACAATTCTTCGCGTTTCTGTGACGAATGGTCAGGAAGTTCAGCAGGGTGATGAAATCCTCGTAATGGACGTTATGAAGATGGAAACTCCTGTTACGGCTCCTTGCGCTGGTAAGGTAACACTCAGTGTTGGAGCGACTGACAAGGTTGCTACTGGTGATACTCTCGCAGTCATTGGCTAAAGCTTACTTCCGAAAGGGAAATAAATGAAGAAGTTTATAATGTCATTATTAGTCGCAGCTTGTGCGTTTGTCGCACAGGCTGACGGCACTTGGCGTGATACTCTTGGCAAGGCTGCAGGTCTTGCCAATGAAACAGGCATTTCTGGTTTTATGCGTAAAGCACCGCCAGAATATTTGACTGGTGAGTTTGATGTCAAGGATCGTATCGATGCACGTACGATGGCTGGCAAGGATCCACACGATAAGGCCGCCAACTACAAAACTCCAAATGGTTACTACGATGCCAAAGGCGTTTGGCATGGTGGTTACTTTGATGATTCAGGAAAGTTCGTTGAAGGTCACAAGCTTCAAATGCTTCCTGGATTGACTTATGGTGTCGGTCAGCTCATTATGATTCCGATCTGCTTGATTCTTATTTATCTCGCAGTCGTAAAGGGCTTTGAACCGCTCTTGTTGTTGCCAATCGGTTTTGGCGGACTTCTCGCAAACTGCCCACTTGCAGGCGTTACTGCTCCTGCAATGATGCATGATGGCGTAATTTCGATTCTCTCCTCTGGCGTTCCAGCTATGACGGGTGGTATCGTTGAGCCAGGCGGCTTCCTCTATTATTTCTTCCGCTTTGGTATCGATACGGGCGTATTCCCAATCATGATTTTTATGGGCGTTGGCGCTATGACCGACTTTGGGCCGCTTATTGCAAACCCCAAGGCGGCTCTTCTCGGTGGTGCAGCTCAATTCGGTATTTTCTTCGCTCTCTTTGGTGCGTTGATTCTCGCTGCAATCTTTGGGCAGGACTTCTTCGGCGTTGGAATTAATCCGCTTAAGGCTGCCGCTTCCATCGGTATTATCGGTGGTGCTGACGGCCCAACGGCAATTTGGCTTACGTCTCGTCTCGCTCCAGACTTGCTTGGTGCAATTGCTGTAGCGGCTTACTCCTACATGGCACTCGTGCCGATTATTCAGCCTCCGATTATGAAGGCTCTCACAACAGCAGCCGAACGTAAAATCAAGATGCCACAGCTTCGCTCAGTAACGAAGATTGAGAAGGTTTGCTTCCCGCTTACGGTTCTCCTCTTGTGTGCTATTCTTCTTCCTTCTGCAGTACCGCTTATTGGCGCACTCATGCTCGGTAACCTCGCTAAGGAAATCGGTTCTTCCGTCAGCCGTATTGCAGATACGATGTCGAATGCTCTCATCAATATCGTTACGATTATGCTTGGCCTTTCAGTAGGCTCTAAGCTTGCTTGCGAAAAGTTCCTTTCAGGTACGACTCTTGCTATTCTCGCTCTTGGTCTTTGCGCATTCTGCGTAGGTACGGCAGCGGGCGTTTTGATGGCAAAGTTGATGAACCTTTTCTCAAAGGAAAAGATGAATCCGCTCATTGGTTCTGCAGGTGTTTCTGCTGTTCCTATGGCAGCACGTGTTTCCAATAAGGTCGCCCTTGAAAACGATCCAACGAACTTCGTCCTCATGCAGGCGATGGGTCCAAACGTTTCGGGCGTTATTGGTTCGGCTGTTGTAGCTGGTGTACTTTACACCCTTTGCAGATAATTTTCAGGAGCAACCATGCCTAAGAAGTATGTAGTTGCTTGTGGCGGGACCGGGGGACATGCTTTCCCCGGTCTTGCTGTTGCTCGAGAGCTTAAATCTCGAGGTCATGAAGTTGTCGTGTGGATGAGCGGTAGAGATGTGGAATCATCCGTATTGAAATCTTGGGATGGCCCGACGTTTTCTACTGGTGCACGGCAGCTTGTACCTAAGAATATTTTCAATATTCTCTGTTCGTTCTTTCGTTGCAGAAATGAATTGAGAAGGTTTGATCCGTCTGCCGTATTGGCAATGGGCTCATATTCAAGCTTGCCTCCTGTTTTGGCCGCGTTTTCAAGGCGTGTCCCGATAATTCTCCATGAGGCAAATACCGTTCCCGGCAAGGCTGTTTCTTTCCTTTCGCGCTTTGCTAAGGTTGTTGCAACGACTTTTGATATAACAAAGAATTGGCTTAAAGGGGCAAATATCGTTAAAACTGGATTGCCCGTACGATCGGAGATTGCAAATCAGCCACGCTTTGAAGATATCCCAGAAGACGCATTTGTTGTTTTTATTACCGGCGGCAGCCAAGGAGCTCACGCAGTTAATGAAATCATGAAGGAAGCATGCGTACTTGTAAAGAAGGAATTACGCTCTGAAGGGAAAGACGATAAATTTTATGTTATACACCAAACTGGTGTTGCAGACAAGGAAAAAGTCGAAGAAAGATATAAGCTTACAGGCATCAATGCAAGAGTAAGAGATTTTGAAAGAGAAATGGGAAGGGCGTTTGCTTCTTCCAATCTCGTTGTCTGCAGAGCTGGAGCCAGTACGTGTTTTGAGCTTGCCATAGTCGGCAAATGCGCGTTTTTCATTCCTCTTCCGTCTGCAATGCGCGATCATCAACACATGAATGCGATGGAGTTTGTAAGGGAAAATGCGGCAGATGAAGGTATTCAGGATATGTTGAGCCCTGAGAAGGTCGCTAAATACATTCTTTATCGTATAAACCATCCGGAAATTTTAGAAGAAAAATCTAAAAATATGGCGGCAATGGCAGTTCCTGACGCTGCAAAGAATGTTGCGGATTTAGTTGAGGCAAACGGAAAATGAGAGTAGCCATCGGTCTTTCAGGCGGAGTTGATTCCTCTGTAGCGGCATTGCTTCTTAAAGAGCAGGGGCACGATGTCGTAGGTATTACAATGCGCCTTTGGAAGGGTGGTAAGTATAAGGGCGGCGAAAGAACCGCCTGTTACGGGGAATGTGAAAAAGACAATATCGAAAGCGCTTCTCTCTTTGCCAAGAAAATCGGTATTGATTATCAGGTTTTTGATTGCTCGGAAGAGTATGATAAAACTATCGTTTCCTATTTTCGAGATGCGTATTTGGACGGGATTACTCCAAATCCGTGTGTCTACTGCAATCCAATTATGAAGTTCGGCCTTCTTCCAAAACTTGCGGAAGAATCCGGGTTGAAGTTTGACGCTTTTGCCACGGGACATTATGTGCGTGTTGAAAAGAAGGGGGATAGGTTTGCTCTTTTAAGAGCCAAGGATCTTGCAAAGGATCAAAGCTATTTTCTCTATCGTTTGTCGCAAAAACAGTTGTCCCGTCAGCTTTTCCCAATGGGAAACATGACGAAAGTCGAGGCTCGTGAATTTGCTCGTGAAAGAGGGCTTATCGTTGCAAATCGTCCCGATTCTCAAGATTTTTATTCAGGCGAAATCAGCGAGCTTATAGGCAAGGCAGATTGCCCTGGTGACATCGTGGATTTGCAGGGTAAAAAACTCGGTACGCATAGAGGCTATTGGCATTATACCATAGGTCAGCGTAAAGGACTTGGAATAGGCGGCGCAAAAGAACCTTATTACGTTGTCGAGCTTGATGCGAAACAAAATCGTCTTATCGTGGGAACTGCAAGCGATGCGGTAAGGTATGAACTTACTGTACGCGATATGAATTGGGTTTCGATTGAAGAAACTCAAAAGCCTATTGAATGTCGAGTGAAAATACGCAGTACGAGCGAACCAAAAAAGCCTGCAATCTTAGAGGGAAACAAATGTGTTTTCCCTGAAGGAATTGCAGGCGTGGCTCCCGGTCAAAGTGCTGTATTCTACGCACTTGATTCCGAAGAAGTTCTTTGTGGCGGAATTATAAATTCGCCTAAGTAAGCTCCTTACCCTATTAAAGGGTTTGGAGCTTTGAAGATACGATTAAACCGTCATCTGTAATGAGATTTATAATCGCTTGGTAGGTTTTTTCTGGAAGTGAAGCTTTTACCTTGCCTGAAGAGGGGGCAAAGCCTTCAATTTCTTTTGAATTCCAGAAACGCTTCGTCCAGTTTACGTCTTCTCCATCGCACGTCCAAAGCAATTCGGCCTTTACGACTTTGCGAGTGTTATCATTGAAAGATACGTAAAGGGAATTGTTTTCGACTTTCGTCTCAAAAATATTAACAAGGTTTGGAGTCCCTTTTGAGAAATGGTTTGCAAAGGTGAGGATTTCATTTGGGGCTTCGCTCACAGGCCCGTGAGAATGGCGCATGCGTAAGCGGTAGCAATAGTATTGCGGACCTGTCGCAAGCTCAGAGGAGCGTGTCATTCTGTCTAAGGAGAATGCAAAATCATTCGTTCCGTTTAACCAAAGAAATGGGATTTTGGCATATGGAAGAAATACGGAAGGATCCCACATTTTAGACCATTTGCCCATTCCGATTTCTTTACTGATTAAACCGCCTCTTTCATAGTTGAAGGCACAGCCGTAAACAGGTGCGGCAAACGCAAAACGGTCGTCGACGGCTGCTGCGATACAAGTTAAAAAACCACCCCAGGAAACGCCTGTAACGCCTATATTTGATGTGTCGATACAATCAAACGAACGAAGGAAGGAGTGGCTTTTAACTACGGCTGCAATCGCATGATAAACCCATTGATCCTCCTTTTGCTCGTTCACTAAATCAATGCGTCCCCAGCCGCGAGGACCACCGTCCTCGTGACCAATCCATTTGTTGCCTGCTCTGGAAACGGGGATTGATCCGCACGTATCAACGCTGATTGCAGCGTATCCGCGATCAACCCAAAGTTTTACCCAATCACTGTAGGCAGTGCCAAGACCGCCGTGAATCAAGACCATAGCAGGAACTTTTTTATCCTTTGAGGCGGTCTTGGGAATGCCGTAAAAAGCGAAACAGCGAGTAGGCTTCCCTTTATATGGTGCGCCTTCAAGCCAAATCGCTTTTACGTCTGAATTTGTGTTTAAGCAAAGGTGACTTTGAAATGGTTCGTGCTTGGGCGTTTTGTATAGCTCTTCACGATTCCATACGGTAGTCGGATCAATCTTTGGAAAAACTATTTTTTTTTTGACCTTCACAAGCGCTGTCGCTTGTGAAGGGTTCGATTTTTACGTCCCACTTTTCAACCTGTGGTTCGAATCTATATTTTTCCATTGGGGTTGGCCCGCAGGAATTGCCGCCGATACCCATTTGGCGGATATCAAGGTTGAGGCAAATTTCATCGCGATATGTGAGAGGAATGCGGGTTCTTGACTGTCCCCTGCGGTGACGAGCAAGCTCCATGTCTTCCATCGTGTAGTGGAGAGCTTGAACGAACATTTCGTTAGACGCGGAGAATTTAACACCTCTGCCGGAATTGTTAAAAAATGCCACCCAACGGACATCGCTCTTTGCGCCATTGTCTTGAGGACGGGTGTAGTTTACGAATTGGTCGTTTACGGTAGATTTATATAAGCCCATAAATGAAGAGCGATTACGATCGATGTAGTTTTCATTTGGACCGCGTCCATAATACATCATCCCTTCAAACTCCTTATCAAGCTTCATTGAAAGGCCAAGACGAGGAATCTTTGGCATTGTGCCGTATGGAGTTACCTTGTTGTTGATGATTATCGAGCCGTCGTCAGCAAAGTTCCAAACAGTTTCGTGCGTAAAGCCTGCAGACTTTGAACCCGTCACCTCAACCGTGATGGTAATAGAGTTTTTGCCAACTTTGATTGGGCGAGTGTGATAACGAAGTTGTGTAAGACCAGACTGATAAAATGGCGTACGCATCCAAATGTCGTTATCAACGAATGCTCTTTGGCAAGTCAAGCGAGGTCCAAAAATTACTCCGCGGGCAGGATCCTTGATAATCGTTTCGTTGTTCAAAACGAGTTCGCAAAGCGTACCTGATCTGCGGTTGAAGACGGCTTTCGTTTTTCCGTTTATAACGGTAATCGTCTTTTTCTCTTCGGTAATCGTGCAGTTGCTTGAAGCGTTAAATTCAATCTTTGCTACGTTCTTCTTTGCAAGAGGTATTTCGTTGCGGGAAACAACCCAGCCCTTGTTGGCCCAATCGTATGATTGTTTTGACGTGAAGTTGATGCGGAGGAAGTATTCCTTCGTGCTATCGAGATCAAACTTTGGAAGATCGAGTTTCGCGCTTCCTTGAGGTGGAACGGAAGGAACTTTAAGAGCACCTTCTTTGACAACAACGCCGTTTTCAACGAGTTCCCAATTTGCGTCAAATTCGTTTGCATTTCTGAAACGGAATTGGTTTTTGAGAACGCCGTCATTATCAACGATCAAGTCGCGGTAAACGTGACCGACTTCAATGAGTTTAGGCGTCACCTCGCGATACGTGTTGATTACGCCGTTCATGCAGAAGGGGCCGTCATTTGGCTCTTCGTCAAAGTCGCCGCCGTAAGCGAGGTAGCGTTCCAATTTGCCCGTTTTAGGATCGACACGATCCGTGTATTTCCAAACGGCCTGGTCAACCCAATCCCAAATACATCCGCCGGAAAGAGAATCGTATTTGTAGAATACGTCCCAATATTCCTGGAAGTTGCCGATTGCGTTACCCATGGCATGGGCATATTCGCACAAGAAGAACGCTTTGTTTGGAGTGTGGTGGTTAGGCTTGTTTTTGTCTAATGCCCATCCAAGAGCTTTTGTTGCTTCGCCGAAATCACCGAATTTGCCGCGTGCTTCAAGCCATTCAACTGAAGGATACATGCAGCTGTCCATGTCTGCGTCAGGATTGCCGCGCTCCCAATGTATTGGGCGAGGATCAACCGCCTTGATAGCCTTGATGGTGTTGCGGAAGCAGTCCCCGTGACCAGTCTCGTTACCCAATGACCAAATAGTTACAGAAGCGTTGTTACGATAGAAGTAAACGTGACGCATGTTGCGTTCCATAATTGTGTGTTCCCACTCAGGGAAAAGGCCTAAGCCGTTTTTGCCGTATCCTGGTTCGTGAGCTTCAACGTTTGCTTCGGCGACGACGTAAAGACCATACTTATCGCAAAGGTCGTACCAGTGGTAGTGGTTAGGGTAGTGGCTCGTACGAACAGTGTTGATGTTGTAACGTTTCATGAGAGTAATGTCGTCAATCATGTCCTTCATTGAAACGGTGCGTCCGTTATCAATGCTTACTTCGTGGCGGTTGACGCCTTTGAATTTTACGGCCTTGCCGTTGACGTAAAGAACGTGTCCGACAATTTTTACTTCCTTAAAGCCGACTTTCTTTGTGCGGATATCTGAACCTTTTTTAATGACGAGAGTGTAGAGGTAAGGAGTTTCAGCCGTCCACAAATTCACGTTTTTGAGAGTGAGTGTTTCATTCTTCGAGGAAAGCTTGCCGACTTCTTTGAAGTTAGCATCGTAAAGTTTTGCTTCCGAAAAATCGCAATCGGAAATGTTGAGAGTTGCAGATTTGTAATCCTGCGAAAGTTTTGTGTTGACCACAAAATCCCAAATGCCGTCTTTTGGCTTTGACCAAATGGAAACGTCGCGGAAAATGCCTGAGAAACGGAACATATCCTGGTCTTCAACGTAGCTGCCGTCGCACCAGCGGTAAACTTCAACCGCGAGAAGGTTTTTCCCGTTCTTGATGTATTTTGTGATGTTAAATTCACTTGGAAGTTTTGAATCTTCTGCATAACCGACCTTTTCGCCGTTAACCCAAAGATAGTATGCGGAATAAACGCCGTCAAAGCGGATGATTACATCGCGATTCTTCCAATTTTCAGGTACCGTAAAAGTCGTACGGTAAGAAGAGACGGGGTTGTAATCGGATTTGCCGGTGATGCGGTCTTTGATGAAAGGCCATTCCTGTTTGTGAGGATAACGGACGTTAGTATATCCAGGACTGCCGAAACCGCGTAATTCAACGCATGAAGGAACATCGATCGTGAACCAGTTTGAATCATCAAAATCAACCTTCCAAAAATCTTTTACGCGCAAATCGGGGTTTCCTGCCCAGGAAAACTTCCAATTGCCATTGAGAGATTTTTTATATGGAGTTTTTACTTCAATCTCTGTAGTGAATGCTTTATCTTCACTTTCAATCGGCATTGTGTATGTACGTGCGGGGAGGCGATTGATGGAGTTTACCTGCAAGTTCTCCCAATCGTTTGTTACGTCGCCTTTAGCAATTACACATGTAAAGGCTGCAGAGATAAGTAATAGTATTTTCTTCATAATTAGTTCCGTTTTTGAATTACTATGATTACATAGTAAAATTTCGTTTCTTATAATACGATAATTCTACCAAAAAAGCCTTTCTGAGGCAAGCGATGAAACGGGGCGGGGGATATGCGGGGTTCGGGGCGGAGCCCCGTATCATTGGCGGGGCGGGGCGGGGAAAAATGGTCGGACCGACGGGATTTGAACCCGTGACCTTTTGCACCCCAAGCAAACGCGCTACCAGGCTGCGCTACGGTCCGAAAGTGATAGATATTCTACCATAATCTCTGTTGGAAAATCAAGCACAATGTTTATCAGAAAACATTTGGCGAGTTTATGTTGTCACGGCGAGGGGGGATTTGGTATAATCAATTCATGAATACGACAAATGAAGATTTTAAGGTTTTACCCCATAATGCCGATGCCGAGAGATGTATTATCGGCTCTATTTTATTGGATACGGTACTCGGAGAAGAAGCCCGAGTTTTAGATTTATGCCAATCGCGTGGAGTTACAGGCGATTCATTTTATGAGCCGCGCAATAAAATAATTTACGAGACGCTTGTATCGATGTCTAATGCGTCTGTTCCTATTGACGCAATGACTCTTGCCAATCAATTGCGAATGCTTAACAAGCTCGATCAAATCGGCGGCGTGGGTGTCATCCAGGCGCTTGTCGACAATACTCCGACTTCTGCGCACGCAGAATATTATATTGATGTTGTTCGCCAAAAACACCTTCTTCGTAAACTTATTCAACGTTCTCGCGATACGGAAAAGAAGTGTTTTGATTCGTCTTACAATTCAAATGCAGACATCCTTCTTGGTGAAGTTGAAAAAGAATTCCTTGAAATAGGCGGCACCGTAAATGTTCGTACAGATTGGCGTGTTGCGGTTGAAACGACTTTCAAACACATGCAAAACCTTTTTGACAAGGGGGCAGGTTCCTTTGAAGGTCTCTCGACCGGTTTTAAATATTTAGACGAAAAGATTATGGGTTTAAAGCCTGCCGATATGATTGTTATTGCGGCTCGTCCGTCAGTCGGTAAGACGTCATTCGCGATGAATATTGCAGAATGTGTCGCTATGGGGCAGGATATTAACGGTCTTCCGACTAAATGCGACGGAGGAAAGAAACATCCCGTTTTAATCTTTTCTCTCGAAATGAGCACGACTTCTCTTGCAAACCGTATGCTTTCCGGGCGCGCAGGCGTTAATATGTGGAGATTGCAACGCGGCTTGATGCCTAAGAATGAACGGATTGAAGCTTCCGAAAGGCTTTTCAAGGCTGCCGGCGATTTGCGCGAAGCGGAGATTTATATTGATGATACGGGTTCGATCGACGTTGCCGATATGCGTGCAAGAGCGAGACGAATGAAGCGTATCCACAACATTGAATTGATCGTTATCGACTACCTTCAGCTCGCCAACTGCCGTGAATTCGCAAAGCAAGGGCGTCAATTGGAAACGTCTCGTATTTCAGGTCAAATCAAGGCAATGGCGAAGGAATTGAACGTGCCAGTAATCGTTCTTTCGCAGTTGACCCGTGGTAATGAACAGCGTGGAGACGCTGAAGAAATTCCAAAACTTTCCGATTTGCGCGACTCGGGTGCAATCGAACAAGATGCCGATATGGTGTTTTTGCTTCGTCGTCCAAGCCGTTCGAAAAAGGCGAAGTGGAGCGATGATGAATTGCTCGCGATCGTTGACGTCGCAAAGAACCGTAATGGCGAAACGGGAGAAGTCGACTTCAACTTCTATCACCATCGTACACGATTTGGAGACCGTTTGCCAGGAACGCGCGGCAAGAAGGAAAACGAAGCGGTCGAGGCGGAAATAGACGAAGGGACTTCCGTGGAGGTTTTTGAGCCGCCGGAAGAACACGGTGTAAGCCACATGATGGAACAAGGTTCTCTTCTGTAAGGAGATTTGCAATGTTACACGTTGTTGCAACGCCCATAGGAAATCTTGAGGATTTGAGCGAACGAGCCAAACGTTCTTTGCAAGAAGCCCAGCTTATCGCTTGTGAGGATACGCGTCGAACGTGGCAACTTCTTACCAGTTTGAATATTCCCCGTCCCGAAATGGTTTCTTACCGTCAGGGCAATGAAGAAAGAATTTCTGAAAAAATTATTTCCGCAATAAACGCTGGGAAAGAAGTTGTGCTTGTTTCCGACGGAGGTTATCCCGGGATTTCGGATCCTGGATACCGTCTTATAAGATCTTGCGCCCAAAAGAATATTGCATACGATGTCGTGCCTGGAGCAAGCGCCGTGAATGTCGCGCTGCTTATGAGTGGGCTTTCCACGAGTTCCTTCACTTTCAAGGGTTTTCCGCCACGAGGTCCCGGGGCGCGATTGCGTTGGTTTGAAAGTGAAAAAGAACACGATCACACTCTTATTATTTTCGAATCACCTTTCAGAATTGTACAAACTCTTCAAAGTGCGCTTGAAGCGCTTGGAGATCGCGAAGCTGCCGTGTGTGTAGAGCTTACAAAATTACACGAACGCGTTTCGCGCGGCTATTTGACGGAATTGATAAAAGAATTCGACGGCGTTAACGTAAAGGGTGAAGTTGCAATTGTAATTGCAGGGGCGAATCCTAAATTCATCAATCAAGGCGACTGAAATGTTTCCCGTTGAAGAAATCATTCCAGCGATTAAAGATTCTCTCGAGCGTAATCGGACGGTGGTGCTTCGCTCACCTCCTGGATCCGGTAAGACGACGTGTTTGCCGCGTGCCTTAATGGATTCGAAATTTCTCGGCGACAAGAAAATCTTAATGTTGGAGCCGCGCCGCTTGGCTGCCCGAAGTTCCGCCCAATATATCGCGTCCTGTCTCGGCGAGACGGTTGGAGGGAAAGTCGGGTTTCAGGTTCGATTGGAGCGCAAAATTTCTTCAAGGACGAAGCTGGAAATTATTACAGAAGGTCTTCTCACACAGCGCATTTTGAATGATCCTGAATTACACGATGTCGGCATAATTATTTTTGACGAATTCCATGAACGTTCTTTGGCGTGTGATTTGGGTTTCGCGCTTGCCCTTGACGTGAGAAGGGCTTTTAGACCTGATTTGCGCATTGTGGTGATGTCGGCAACACTTGATGTCGAACCTATTGCAAAACATTTGGAAGATGCCGATATCCATACTGCTCAAGCGCGGATGTATCCGGTGGAAACGGTGTATTTGAGGGACGATCCGCTTTTTTCGCCTGTTCATCAGGTGATGGCTAATGCCGTAAGAAGGGCTGTTTTATCAAATGAAGACGGGGATATTCTTTGTTTTCTGCCGGGAGAAGGTGAAATCAGAAGGACTAAAGAACTGCTTGATGAAATGCCCGAAATGAGGAATGTCCGCGTGATGCCGCTTTATGGTGCAATGTCCAAGGACTTGCAAGATGAAGTCTTACGCCCGTGCGGCAGAAGAAAAATCGTATTATCTACTTCAATTGCAGAGACGTCTCTTACGATTGAAGGCGTGAGAATAGTGATCGATTCAGGACTTATGAGGGTCAGCAGGTTTTCTCCTAATTCGGGGATGTCCCGCCTTGAAACTCTTCCTCTTACGAAAGATCGCGCCGAGCAGAGGCGAGGCCGCGCAGGGCGTACAGCACCTGGCGTCTGTTACAGGCTTTGGACGGAAGCAAAAGATTTTTCACTTAAAGCGCAAATGAATCCGGAAATAGAAGAGGCTGATTTGACAGCAACTCTTTTGTCTGCCGCCTCGTGGGGCAGTGTTGATATAGATGGAATGCCCTGGTTGACAACACCTCCTCCCGCATCATGGTCAAGAGCAAAAGAGCTGCTGTATTTGCTCGGAGCATTAGATGGCGAATATAGATTGACCGACCATGGCAAGTCTATGAGCGCGCTGCCTGTTCATCCGCGCTTGGCAAATATGATTTTGCGCGCCCGTTCAATCGGTCTTGGCAATACGGCATCTTTACTCGCGGCGATTTTGGAAGAAATGCCAAACGGAGGACCGCGCAAAGAAAGTGATTTGCGCAATGTAGTTGATTTTGTCCACAATCGTCCGAATGAACGGTTTTCGAAACGCGTGCGCGAACTCGCATCGAGATGGAGCAGTAATTCGCGCGAGGAAACGCCTTGTGAGATCGGCGAACTTCTCGTGTATGCATTCCCTGACCGTATCGCGCATAATCGCGGCAACGGATCGTTTCGGATGACTTCCGGCAAGGGTGCGTTTTTAGACCGCACGGAACTTCTTTCGTCTGAAGAATATTTGGTCGTGTGTGAATTGAATGATGGAGGAGGGGATGCGAAAATCCATCTGGCATCTCCCGTTTCCGAGGCGGCGATTGAAAGAATTTTTGCCGATGAAATCAAAACTGTCGTCACGACCGAGTGGAATAAAAAGACGGAGTCTGTAGATGCCCTAAAAGAGATTAAACTTCATGAGATGACGTTGCATAGAAGCGCTCACGCCAATGCCGATGAGAATGATATGCAATCTGCGCTTTTTGAAGGAATCCGTTTGAAGGGCGTTGCGCAGCTTGAGTGGACGGCGTTTTCCAAACAACTCCAATCGCGAATAAATTTCCTCCATCGTGAAATGCCGGACGAGAATTGGCCGGATGTTTCAGACGAATCGCTTGAACGGAACCTGGAAAAATGGTTTGCCCCATGGACGACGGGAATGACAAAATGGACGCATCTTGAAAAACTCGATTTAGTCGCCGTTCTTGATACCGTTCTTGCGGAATACTCTCACGACAGGCGAGAACTTGACCGTTTTGCGCCGGTGAAAATGGAAGTGCCGTCAGGATCCATGATGACGATCCATTATGAAGAGGCGGAGCCGTTTGTGCAAGTCCGTATTCAGGAGGTCTTCGGATTGAAAGAAACTCCGAAAGTCGCAAATGGAAAAATCCCCATAGTGATGAAATTGCTTTCTCCCGCTCAAAGACCCGTACAAATCACAAGAGATCTATCCCACTTTTGGAAAAGCAGCTATGAACTTGTACGAAAGGATTTGCGCGGGCGTTATCCAAAACATTATTGGCCTGATAATCCATTAGAGGCAGTCGCTACAAAGCGTACGAAACCGCAAAAATAAAAAGGTGGATTTATGAGTGATGAAGTGAAAAAAGAAAGCTCGTTTTTTTCCTGGTGTAAACTATTCCGTTTGCCGAATTTGCCTACGGTTCCGGGAGATGCAATTGCAGGCGCGGCTGTAATTTCTGCGTTAGGGCTAGGTGTCTTGGATTTTAAAGATATTTTTGCAAGCGCGTTTTCTCTCGTTTTGTTTTATATGTTCGGGTTAGTTGATAATGATGTCGTTGATTTTGACCGTGATAAAATTTCTTCTGCGGACAGGCCCCTTCCATCAGGGCGGATTTCACGTAAGGCGGCAATAATTGCACAAGCCGTTTGCTTTGTGTCGGCATTCGTTTTCCCGATTATTTTGAAGTTTGACAAAATGTGGTATTTGACGGCAGGGATGCTTGTCGTATCGATATTGTTGTACAACAGGCTGAAAAATCCTTTCCTTATGGGGCTTTGCAGGGCATTAGGTGTTTTGAGCGGAATGTTTTCCGTTTTTTCCGTTATGCCGACATTATCTCAATTGCTCGTCATTTCATCTGTTTGTGCAGGATGGTGTTTGTATATATTCAGTGTCACAAAACTTTCAGAAGGCGAGGAAGTGTCTTCACCGGGAATTTCAAAGCTGCGTTTTTTAGGCGGTGCGACAACGCTGCTTCCTTTTTTGGCAGCCGGAATTATGAAGGGGATGATTGCAATGATCGGATCCCTGTTCACGCTTGTTATGTGGTGTATTATCGTTATGCCTTTGGGTGAAGAGCATACTTCTGCCGAACGTAAGAAAGCAATCGGCGGAAGCATCAGAGCTCTTCTTTATATGCAAATCGGATTTATTTTGATTGTACCGACAAAAGAGTTTGTCGCGTGTACATGTGTGTTGTGGCTGATCTCGAGATTTATGAAGAGGTTGGTCCCTGAGATTTCCGGCTCGTAAGATAATGGTGGTGATATGAAAAAAGTTATAGTAATTGCTGCAGGATTGGGATTTGAAGATTTAGATAGAAGACACCTTCTAAAAATGGAAGGCCTTGAGTTCAAAGCGGGCAAATCCGTTTTTCCCGCTCTTACGTGTGTCGCGCAGGCGTCTTTACGAACAGGCTCTATGTCGCGCGAACATGGCATCGTTTCAAACGGTTTTTATTTTCGAGACTTGAAAAAGACTTTGTTTTGGGAACAGTCCTCGTCGCTTGTGGAAGGTGAAAGAGTGTGGAAAAATTTCCGTGCGTCGGGGAAAAAGGTCGGTATGTATTTTTGGCAACAAAGTATGGGCGAGGATGTGGATACAATAATTTCGCCCGCTCCCGTACATAAACATGACGGCGGAATGGTGATGTCGAATTATACAAAGCCGACCGGAATGAGCGATATTCTTTCAAAAGTGTGCGGTAATTTTCCCCTCTATCGTTATTGGGGACCCTTGGCGTCGGCGAAAGTCGGGCGTAAAGTTATTGAAAATTTTATTGCGATGACAGAGGCTCATGAAATGGACGTTTCTCTTATTTATTTGCCGACGCTTGATTATGAAGCGCAGCGTTTTGGACCTGCGTCAAAAGCGGCAGACAAGGCGATATTGGAGTTTCGTCATCAGTTGGCGAGTCTTGCGGCGTATTGTTCGAGAACGGGATCGTCTCTTACCGTTATCGGCGATTATGCAATTGGAGAGGTTGTGCATCCTCCGGCATTTCCAAATACTCTTTTGCGTAAGCGGGGATTTTTAAATGTCAGAAAAATAAAAGGCGGCGCATACCTTGATTTATGTTCGTCACGGGCGTTCGCAATGTGTGACCATGAAATCGCGCACGTGTATGTGAGTGATCCTTCAGACATAGAAAAAGTAATGAAAATATTCGTTGAAAGTGGCGAATATGAAAGCGTGGAATTGAAGAGAGATCAACCATGGGCGCATAAAAGAGCAGGCGAGATATTGCTGTGCGCGAAGAAGGGAAGTTGGTGTTCATATCCATGGTGGGAAGATAATGACGAAGCGCCTGATTACGCCTCGCACGTAGATATTCATTCAAAACCAGGATATGACCCATGCGAACTGTTTTTTGGAAGCATCATACCTCCATCGACTTCTCTCGATCAATCGCGGATAAAAGGGACGCATGGGAGAGAGTCGCTTGTCGCATGGGCGTCTACTGAACGTGATTTCGACTATTGCGATATGGCGAAAATTTTTCAATAAAAAATGAACATTTGAGATGTTTTTCTTCGTTTAATATTTTAATGAAAGGAAAAAGAAAGATGAAACAGTTTGTGGCTTTTATTTGCGCGATGCTTTTTGCATTTCCCGTATTGGCAGACCGTAAAGCCGATATAGAAAAGGCAATTGAAAAAGCGTTGAAATATCTCGATTCAAAACAAAACAGCGACGGATCTTTTTCCGATCCGCAAATGCCGGCTCTCTCCGCATTGCCTCTTTGGGCGATGATTCAAGGAGTGAACGGAGAGGGGAAGAGCGACAAAGCCAAGAAGGCCGCCTTGTTCGTCCTTTCAACGCAGCGCAAGGACGGCGGCTTTTACGTCCCGAAACCCGGTCGAGGAGGAAGCGGTCTTGGGAACTACAATACATCAGTTTGCATGTCGTCTCTTTATGAATCGGGATACGCTCCCAACGAAGCGATTTTAAAGGCTCGTACGTATATCGCTTCATCTCAGTTGACCGGTGACGATACAATGGCGGGAGGTTTTGGATATGACAAGGTGAGCCGTCGCCGCTATGCCGATTTAAGTAATACCTCGTATGCGATGGATGCGATGCGTCGAACTGAAAAGGTGGAGGAGTTTCGCGCTCAAGGGGAAAAGCGCGCGGACTTGAATTGGGATAAGGCTCTTGAGTTTGTGACGCGTTTGCAGGAAAAGGAAGGCGAAAGAGCAGGCGGAGCCGCATACAATCAAAGGACGGCGCAAGCGGGAACATCGACAAATTCTTCGGGGCGTGTCAATTTGCGTGCATACGGCTCGATGAGTTATGCGGCCGTTCTTTCAATGTGTCATGCAAAACTGACAAAATCCGATCCTCGTGTAAAATCGGCTCTTGAATATTGCTCAAAATATTGGACTGTCGATGAAAATCCAGGCATGGGCAATCAAGGGCTTTACTATTATTACGACATTCTTGCCCGCGCGTTGTCCGCCGCCGGGGTCGAGTATTTGGTTACTGTTGACGGGCGGAAAATCGACTGGAAAGAAGAATTGTCGCGAAAAATTCTATCAATGCAAAACGAGGACGGATCATGGGTAAATGATAACAACCGTTTTTGGGAAAACGATCCCGTCCTCGTGACAAGTTTTGCCGTTTTGACATTAAGCCTTTGCAAATAACACAAAGGCTTTTTCTCTTAAACAAGTTTTAAAAGGAAGTAGTTCTTCTTGCCGCTGCGAAGAACTGCGACTTTCCCGTCGATAAAGTCGTCTTCACTCAAAACACTTTCAAGCGTCACCTTTTCAGAGTTGAGGGAAAGACCGCCTTGCTGTGTCATTCTGCGGGCTTCGCCGTTTGAAGCAAACATTTTGGCAGTTGCGGCAGCTGCAAAAACATTCTTTCCGATAACTTCCTCTTTCGGCAATTCTGCGCTTTTCACATCCTTGAAGATTGATTCAAGCTGTGCTGCAGATAGTCCCTTTACGGAGCCGCCAAAAAGTACGTTTGTCGCCGTCTGAGCCGTTTTAAGGCCTTCTTCGCCGTGGATGAGGAGCGTCAATTCTTCGGCGAGCGCTTTTTGAGGAATACGCGCTTCCGGGTTTGCCTTCATCTGTGCTTCAAGTTCGGCGATCTCTTCAAGTGATTTTAAAGAAAATACCTTGAGGTAGCGAATCACATCTTCATCTGGGGAGCGGAGGAAGAATTGATACCAATCGTAAATTGAAGTTTTTTCCGCGCTGAGGAACATCGCATTGCCTTCGCTCTTACCGAACTTTTTGCCGCTTGAATCAAGAAGCAACGGGAATGTGAGCCCAAATACGGTTTTGCCGCGCATACGGTGCACTAAGTCGGTGCCAGCCGTGATGTTGCCCCATTGATCCGCGCCGCCGATTTCCATCGTGCAATTGTAATTGTCGAAGAGGTGAAGGAAGTCGTTGCCTTGAAGAATCTGGTAAGAAAATTCCGTAAAGGTGAGAGCGCCTTCGCTCGCTTCTAAGCGTTTTTTGACGGATTCCTTGGAAAGCATTTGAGGTACACGGAAATTTACGCCGATATCGCGCAAAAATTCGATGGCTGAAATGTTTTTGTACCAATCGTAGTTGTTTACGAGAATTGCCGCATTGGGACCGTCAAAATCAAGAACGGTTTCCAGATTTGCTCTGATGCCCTTGATGTTTTCGGCTACTTGTTCAACGCTAAGCATATTGCGCTCTGCCGACTTCCCAGAAGGGTCTCCAATCAAGCCCGTTGCGCCACCCACGAGAGCGATGATTTTATGACCTTTCATCTGGAGTCTTTTCAATACGAGAATCGAAACGAGGTTGCCGGCTTGGAGTGAATTGGCTGAAGGGTCGAATCCGCAATAGATTGTTTGCGGAGTTTCAAGCATCTTTGAAATTTCGGGATCTGTTACCGCGTCTACCAATCCACGCGCTTCGAGTTCTTCAAAAAGAGTCATTTTATTCTACCTTTTCTTTTCTTGTTAATAAATAAACATCATTTCACGATATTTCGGAAGCGGCCATACGTCGTCGGAAACGCGCATTTCGCAGGCGTCCACAATTTCGCGAAGTTTTTCCATGCAAGATAAAACATCTTGCGCGCTGCATTTTGCAATGGCGCAATCAAGTGACGATATTGCCGCAAGAAGGTTGTCAAGGCCTGCACCTAATGCGACTGTTGACGCCGTCAAAGATTTTACACCGAATGAAAGCCCCGTTTCTTTTGCATTCAAGAGAGCTTGAGACGCTTTAGAATATTCTTCTCTCATCACAGGAAGAATCATGGTTGAGGCGATCTCTCTTGCGCAAGAGCCTTCAATCATAACCTTTTGAGTGTAACCTTCAAGGTTGATTTCATAACGGCTTTCAAGTTCACGCTGTGTAAATACACCATACTTCTCAAAAAGTTCTGAGTTCTTTTTGTTTGTCAAGGCCTTCAACGCTTCTGGCGTCGTTTTCAAATTAGGCAATTTGCGTTTTGCAGCTTCCTTGAGCCACGCTTCGCCATATCCGTCGCCGTTGAAAAGAACGCGTTTGTGGGAACGGATGATGTCGCTCAAAATCTTGTGAAGAGTTGTGTTGAAGGCCTTTGCAGGTGCTTTTTCAAGGATTGAGGCAATCCGGTCAAACGCTTCAGCAACAATCGTGTTGAGTATTATGTTTGCTCCGGCGCAGGACATACTTGAGCCTAATGCACGGAATTCAAATTTGTTCGTGGTGAATGCGAAAGGCGAAGTGCGGTTGCGGTCCGTTGCGTCCTTTGGAAGCGGCGGAAGGGTATCAACACCGATGCGCATCATTGCAGTGTGCTTAGAGCGCTTCGGTTCGCCTTTTTCAAGTTGTTCAATGACGTCTGTAAGCTGATCGCCAAGATAAATCGACATTACGGCAGGCGGCGCTTCGTGAGCACCAAGTCGATGATCGTTACCCGCGCCTGACGCACAAGACCGGAGAAGGTCTGCGTGCTTGTCTACAGCTTCAATAATCGCGCAAAGAACGGTGAGGAAGATTGCGTTTTGGTGCGGGTCGTTGCCCGGGTTGAGGAGGTTTACGCCGCCGTATGAAACAGACCAGTTGTTGTGCTTGCCTGAACCATTGACGCCTGCATACGGTTTTTCATGAAGAAGGCATACGAAGCCGTGACGGTCGGCGGTTTGACGCAACACTTCCATCACGAGCATGTTGTGATCGCAACTTAAATTGACATCTTCATGGAGCGGAGCAAGTTCAAATTGGCAAGGCGCAAC
>JAGCMU010000027.1 GCA_017646325.1 Kiritimatiellia bacterium | reverse complement strand
TTGAAAAGCGCCGCTTCCCAATTGTACTTGATGTTACTGCAGGATGGGAAGAAGATTTGACGGTTGAGCTTGGGGAGAAATTCGGGAAAGTTCAAAAGATTCCAGAAATGGTTTCTGTCGGTAAAGACAGCGAAGGCTTTCATTTTCTGCGCAAGATTTCCGTCACGAATGGCGTATTAAAGGCGAAGCGGAAATTGCTCGTGAGCGATGTTAATTTTTCCGTTCCTCAATATTACAAATTGCGGGAAAATCGTAAGGAATGTGAATCGGGCGAAAGGGCAAATCCTTTATTTAAAAAGGTGGAGGATGAAAATGCAAACGTCCGCAATAAGTTAATTAAGACAATCGTTCACATAAAGAGCGAAAAGAGCAGGGTGGTCACTAATATCGTTGAAAAGAAGATTTTGACATACAAGGGTAAAAAGTCTTCGTCTGAATTGAAATACAATTACAATCCCTCAACGAAGGGTAGTGTTAAAATTGTAGAGGCTGTAGTAACGAACGCGAAGGGTGAGGTGAAAAAACTTTCTCAGAAAGAACAAAATGTGATGGATGCATCATGGGTAGGCAGTGCGCCACGGTATCCCGCTTCAAAGATGTTGATTGCAAATTTGCCCGCCGTAGAAATCGGCAGCACAATAAGATACGTGGTTGAACATACGATAACAAATTCAGCAGTCGCATTTTCATTTGAAAATGTATTTGGGGATGAAGATAATATCGATTTAGAAGAATACGAAATTCACGTCCCGTCTAGTATGAATGTCGTGGTGAGCGGAAAGGATGCAAAAATAACAGAGAAGGCCGACGGCGGCAAGTGTTATACGTGGAGCGTAAAAAATCCTAAGCGTATTCCAAATGAGGTAAAGTCTGTTCCTAAAAAGAAGTGGATAGATTATTTTGGGATTACTCTATGCAGCTACGAAAAATTTGGGAAAGAGCTCATTTCCGCTCTTGATGACGCACGGGAGAGAGGCTCCAAAGAGGTTAGAAAGATTGCACGGGAAAAGACGTCAACAATAGTGACGGCTGAAGAAAAGATTGAAGTAATCCGTAAATTCATTTTGCAAAGCGTAAAGGGAAACGGGCCTGGACTTTTTGAGCTTCCCTTTGAACATGCTTTCTTCCCTCCAGATCAAGTCCTTAAAGAAGGATATGCTTCAAGCGGAGATAGGATGAATTTATTTAGAACTATGCTTGAAGGGGCTGGTTTTGATACATCATTCGTCCTTTCGGCAAATAATGGCAACGGGTATAAAGAAAGCACGGAAGAGCTTTTAAAATTCCCCGTGCCAAGCGCGTTTTCAAAGTTAGTCATAAAGGCGAAGGCGGATGGGAAGACTTTTTGGCTTTCAAATGAAAACGAATATACTCCCGTAAATTCGTCCCTTGATTTTTATGATACTTTTTACGATTTAGAAAAGAATGAATTTGGGATTATTGGCGAAGAGGAGGACAATGTAAAATGGTGGAATCCTTTTTCTTGGAATGAAGGGTCGGATTGCGCATTGACGCGTGACGGAGGGAAGTGGATTTCCAAGAAAGAAAATAAGCGTATAATCACTATTCGTGAAAATGGCACCGTTGACATGGATGTCGTCGAGAAATTGTACGGACCTTCCGTAGGCACAATGCGAAAGTTATACGCGGAAATGCTGCCGGAGAAGAGATTGCGCCATTATCAGGAGATAGTGGGAGAAATATCGGCAAACGCAACTGCAACGAGCGAATTGGAGGTCGATGAAAAAGCGTATCCGTTTACGCGTAAATATTCTGTATCTATTCCGGAATATGCGGTGGTGAGAGATGGTGTGATAAGTATTGAAATTCCATCATTCCGTTCTTCTCCCTTCTTTATGGGGAAGGCGGAGCGTCAATCGCCTATTATGTTTACCCGCGCCGCCGAAGAGGTTGTGACGTATGAAATCGTATTCCCCAAAGGGTATGAAACAATAGAGTATTTGCCGAAATCGTTTGTCATAACGAATCCGCATGATGAAAAGGAAGATTGGATTAGATATGAGACATCAAAGAGAATGGTTGATGGAGCCCTTAAAATCATAATCACGAAAAAGGAGTCGTTTAACAAGGCGGATATTTTTCCTAATAGCTACTATTCGCTATTCAACGAATTCCACCGCAAAACCACCTCCCCATCCGTAAGAGTTATAACGGTTAGGGGAAAGTGATATTTGGCGTTTGTCAGTTTCGTGGTCGCGCCGCAGGCGCAATTGTAAAAGCCGCAGGTGCACGAAATAAAAAGACAACTTTTTACGATTTTATGGTATAATTTTTAGTCAAATGGGGGTTTTGTGCCCTTAATAAATTAAGGATTGAAATTATGTGTACAAATGATAAAAAAGATTGCGATATCGTCGCATTCCTCAAGAAGCCGAGAAAGGCTTTCACAAAGGCTGATATTAAGAAATATATCAAAGCAGCTGGAATTCAACACGTGAATTTTATGTATGCCGGTGGGGATGGGCGTTTAAAAAGCTTGAATTTTGTCGTTACGGATGAATCCTATCTCGATGAGATTTTAACATGCGGCGAGCGCGTTGACGGTTCCTCTCTCTTTTCATACATTGAAGCTTCGTCTTCCGATCTTTATGTGATGCCTCGTTATGCGACTGCATTCAAGGACCCATTTGCAGAACTTCCGACACTTTGTCTTTTGTGCTCATTTTTCAATAAAGACGGCGAGCCTCTTGAATCTTCTCCCGAATACACTTTGCACAAGGCATGCAAGGCGTTTACCGACGAGACAGGCTTTGAATTTGAGGCAATGGGCGAATTGGAATATTACGTAATTGCTCCTGAAACTACAGCATATCCTGCAAAGGATCAGCGCGGCTACCATGAATCTGCTCCGTATGCGAAGTTTGGTGAATTCCGTCAAAAGTGCATGCTCTATATTGCTCAAGCCGGCGGGCAGATTAAGTATGGTCACTCGGAGGTCGGTAACTTTACGCAAGACGGCAAGATTTACGAGCAGAACGAAATTGAATTTTTGCCATGCGCAGCAGAAGACGCCGCAAACCAGCTTACTGTTGCAAAGTGGATTATCCGCAATCTCGGTTACAAGTACGGATACAATGTCACTTTCGCGCCAAAAATCACCGTTGGCAAGGCAGGAAGCGGACTTCACGTTCACATGCGCATCATGAAGAACGGTCGCAACCAAATGCTTAAAAACGGCGTTATTTCAGATACGGCAAAGCGCGCGATTGCAGGCATGATGAAACTTGCACCTTCAATTACGGCATTTGGCAACATGAACCCGACGAGCTACTTCCGTTTGGTTCCTCATCAGGAAGCGCCTACTAACGTTTGCTGGGGCGATCGCAACCGTTCAGTTCTCGTTCGTGTCCCATTGGGATGGGCGGGCAAGACTGATTTGTGCAAGCAGGCAAATCCGATGGAAAAGGAAAGCGAATACGATACGCGTCAAAAGCAGACCGTTGAAATGCGCTCTCCCGATGCATCTGCAAACGTCTATCTTCTTATGGCTTCTCTTGCAGTCGCATGCCGCTATGGATTTTCGCTTAAAGACGGCGTAGCCGTTGCCGATTCAACGTACGTCAACGTCAATATCCACAAGAAGGAAAATGCAAAGATTTTGAAAACGCTTTCAGTCCTTCCTGACAGTTGCGCTTCTTCTGCCGATTGCCTTGAAAAGCAACGCGAGATTTACGAAGAAAAGGGCGTATTCTCAAAGGCTATGATTGATGGCATTATTGCGCAGCTTCGCGCCTTCAAGGATCGCTCCTTGCGTGCAAAGGTTTCAAAGTCGCAAAAAGCGATGATGGAATTGGTGGAAGAATTTTTCCATTGCGGTTAATTTAGGATGATCGTTTAAATGGGGCGTCTCAAACACATTTTCATAACCTCGTTTTGCTGCGTGTCATTTGTCGCGCTTCTTGCTTCCGATAAAACGGAGCAGGAAGAATCGGTAAATCAACGCGTGGGAAAAGACGCCCCTTTTGAACGTTATCAGCCAATCATCGATCAAGAACCGTTTGGTCATTTCGACCCTGCTACAGTCCCTTCGCCTTCGAGCGGCTCATCTCCTGGGATGACTCCCGAACAGGCGAAGATGGAAGAGCAGAAGAAAAAAGAAGAAGAAAAACTCATTTCCTCTTTGCGTGTCAATGCGTTGACTACGAGCGGAGGGATAACGATGGTCGGTTTTACCGATAATGCGCAAAAGAAGGATTACTATTTTGCAGTCGGTGAAACAAAGGACGGATGGACGATAAAATCTGCAAATCTCGTCGCTCAAAGCGTCGTCATTGAAAAGGACGGCATTGAAGCGGAAGTGAAGATAGGAGAAACCTCTGGCGCAGCGGATAAGGGTACAAAGGGCGGTCTTTTATCGGGACGTTTACGAGGCGCATCGACTCCAATGACGCTTGAAGAGACTCATGGGAAAAGCAATTCTCCATTTCGCAGGCTTAATATGAGAAGGGCGAACCGCGAACATCAAAATCAAATGATGCAGGAAGCTCAAGCGAATCAATCAAAGATTCTTGAAGAAATGAAGAAGGCTCGCGAGGAAGAGAAGAAACAGCGCGAAATAGAAGAAGAAAGGCGTGCTCTTGAAAGAGAAGAGACGCGTTTACAGTTGGAACAGCTCAGAGAATCTATGCGTCGTGACCGTGAGTTGAAACAGCAAGCGGAAGAAGGACAACAAGCAGAAGGGCAGTAAGATTTTATGGCAAAGCTGAAAAAGACGACATTGGAAATTTTCCGTAAAGAATTCTTGAAGGATGGCAATTACACTTCTCCTCCAGAAAGATTGGCGCCAAAGCGTCGCAAGAGCGGAATTTTTACAACGATGGGCTTTACAAAAGCGGTATTTTCCGTTTTCCCAAGCTGCGCTTGGCGTGAATTTGTTTCAGGCGTCATGACGCAAGACGAGTGGGCTCATTACTGTTTCCCGGGCTTTACAAAGGCGGAGCAATATGGCGTTCCTGTAATAGTTGACGGGTGGAAAGACCGCCGCGATTACGACGGCCCAGTCGTTTATTTGGCAAACCACATGTCGACATTGGAAACTCTTCTTTTGCCGGCTATTACACTTACATTTGGTCCGCTTGCTACCGTAGTCAAGGATTCGCTTTCGCATTTGCCGTTTTTGAGAAAGGCGGCAATCGACATGAAATTAATCCCAATTGGGCGCAAGTCTCCCAAAGAGGATTTGATGACTATTTTTGAAAAAGGCCAAGAGGCTCTCAAGAATAATTATTCCATTTTAATTTTCCCGCAAGGGGCGCGCTCAAAACTTTTTTCATCTAAAAAGTTTTCGTCAATCGGAGCAAAGCTTGCGGAAAAAGCAAATGTCCCCGTTGTTCCTATCGCAGTGAAAACAGATATCCAATTGACGCGCCCGAACGGGAAGGGTTGGTTTAAGGATTTTGGAACTGTCGATACTTCAAAGGATATTCGATTCCGTGCAGGGCCGCTGATGCGCGGCAAGGCAAGAGATGTGAATGTGGAAGTGTTCAATTGGATCAAAGCGCAATTGGATGAGTGGGGAATGCCCACTGAAGCTTAAAATTTAGAAAGAGAAAAAGATATGATGGATAAACGTTACGATGCAAAAGCCGCTGAGGCAAAATGGTATTCCTGGTGGGAAAAGAACGGATGCTTTCATGACGAACCTTCAAAGGGAGGCAATCCTTATTCAGTAGTAATCCCGCCTCCGAATGTTACAGTCAGTTTACATATGGGTCTGCGCTCAATCAGACGATTCAAGATGTCCTCGTGCGTTGGCGCAGAATGGAAGGATACAATACCCTTTGGCTTCCAGGTACAGACCATGCAGGCATTGCAACGCAAAACGTCGTTGAAAGAGCGTTGCGCAAGGAAGGGAAGCGCCGCCAGGATTTAGGAAGAGAAAAATTCCTTGAACGCGTTTGGGAATGGAAGAAACAGTATGGCGGAACGATCGTCCACCAGCAGCGTAAATTGGGAAATTCAACCGACTGGCAGAGAGAACGCTTTACGTTCGATGAAGGTTGTTCTGTTGCCGTGACGAAAGTCTTTTGTCAGCTTTTTGATGAGGGGCTCGTTTACCGCGGCCCATACATCGTAAACTGGTGTCCTCGTTGCGGAACGGCGTTAGCCGACGATGAAGTTGAACACGAACCAAATCACGGTCATCTTTGGTATGTGCGTTATCCCGTAGCAGGATCAAAAGCTGGCGTAAACGGTGAATTGAACCGCGATTATATCGTTGTCGCGACGACGCGCCCGGAAACACTTCCCGGTGATACGGCAGTTGCTGTAAATCCGAAGGATGAACGATTTAAAGCTCTCGTTGGCAAGAGCGTTGTATTGCCGCTCGTGAATCGAGAAATTCCGGTTATCGCCGATGATTATGTCGAAATGGAATTCGGAACGGGTATCGTAAAAATTACTCCTGCTCACGATGCAAACGACTTCCAGGTAGGTAAGCGTCATAACCTTCCTGAAATCAATGTGATGAACGGCGACGGAACGATGAATGAGGATTCCCTCAAATATGCAGGGATGGACCGATTTGAGTGCCGTGAAGCAATCGTTGCCGATTTGGAAAAGGACGGCTATTTAGACCATATTGAAGATTACGACAATCAGGTGGGACACTGCTACCGTTGTCATCAGGTGATTGAATCGCGCCTTTCAAAGCAATGGTTCGTTAAGATGGAGCCTCTTGCCAAGCCTGCTCTCGAGGCAGTAAAATCGGGCGAGGTTCGTTTCGTCCCTAAGCGTTGGGAAAATATTTATTTCAATTGGCTCACAAATATCAGAGACTGGTGCATTTCCCGTCAGCTTTGGTGGGGTCATCGTATTCCTGCATATTATCTTCGCGGAAGTGAAAACGAGGAAGATATTTTCGTTGCGGAAAGTGCAGAGGCAGCCCTTGAAAAGGCAAAGGCGAAAACTGGCAATAATGCTCTTACGCTCGATGATTTAGTTCAGGATGAAGATGTTCTTGATACTTGGTTCAGTTCATGGCTTTGGCCCTTCTCAACAATGGGATGGCCTGAAAAGACTGACGACCTTGATTTCTATTATCCGACGACAGACCTTGTTACAGCTCAGGATATTATCTTCTTCTGGGTCGCGCGTATGGTTATGGCGGATTCATTTTATGGGCAAGCCTCCATTTAAGAATATCGTCATTCACGGAATCGTGCGTGATGAACAGGGGCGCAAGATGTCAAAATCTCTTGGTAACTCTCTCGATCCGTTAGAGCTTATTGAGATGTATTCCGCCGACTCGTTGCGTTTCTCGCTTGCTCTCATTACGTCGCTCGATTGCGATACGAAGGTAAACAAATCGAAGTTTGAAATCGGAAGAAACTTCTCGACGAAGATTTGGAATGCCGCAGGGTTCATCCAGATGAATACAGAAAAGGTACAAGGCTTTAAATTCTCCGATTACTTTAAGGACGGAGGATTATCAAAGCTTTCTTCACCTCTCACATCTGATGACCGCCACCTCCTTTATGCATGCGACTTGGCATGTAAGGAAATGCGCGACATCCTTTCAAAGTATCGCATTCAAGACGGTGCTTTGCGTATTTACGATTTCTTCTGGACGCAAATTTGCGACTGGTATGTGGAATACGCTAAGGACGCTTTCAATGGCGATGATGACGCGCGCCGTGAAACCGTAATGGCAATTCTTGCAGATGTATTTTCAAAGGCTCTTCGCCTCTTGCATCCATACATGCCTTTTGTGACTGAAGAGGTTGCCCATGAACTTGGGTATATCGGTGAAAACGAAAGCATCATGTCTTCTTCTTATCCACAAGGGTATACGGATGAGGAAAAGGCTCAATGGGGAGTCGATGAAGAAATTTACGCATACGTTAACGCAAAGCGTGAAATGATTACGGCAGGACGCGCTCTCCGCGGAGAATACAAGGTCAATCCTTCAGCGTCTGTTAAAATTACGATTGCCGCGAACGATGCGTCAATTGCAGACAAGCTTTCCTGCGACATTGATTCACTTAAAAACGCGTTGCGTGCGGAAGTCGACATCAAGGCAGGCGCGAGCGATCTTGCAATGCCAGGAACTCTTACGAAACTCGGAACTATTTACCTTTCGCTTGATGGATTAGTCGATAAGGAAGCTGAGTCAAAGAGAGTTGCGGCAGAGCTTCAAAAAACACGCGGCTTTATCAAGTCAATCGAAGCAAAGCTTTCAAACGCCGACTTTGTGGCACACGCTCCTGCGGCGATTGTTGAAGGGCAGCGTACGAAGCTTGCCGAGCTTACTGCAAACGTGGAAAAGCTTGAAAAGCTGGCAAAGCTTTTTGCGTAATTAAATTCGCAATCAAAATTACGATTCGAATGGACGGATGCGGTGGATGACGCCGAGGTTCTTGCAAATCTCGGCGCATTGCCGCTCTTCCTCTTCAGTGATGACGGTTTTAACTGTCGTGAGAGTTACGAGAGGAACGTAGTTTTTAACTTCCCCCGCAAATGAAAGCATTGCCTCAAAAGACTCTTCCCCAAAACGAGGGCGGACGATTTTGAGGTATTGTTCTTTATTTGGGGTGTTTAGGCTTATAGAGACGCTATCGACTAAACCTTCAAACAGCGGGGCGATATTTTTTGAATTGACTAAAGATCCAAGCCCGTTGGTGTTTACACGGATTTTTATTGAAGGCTTTTGTTTTTTGATCAAGGAGGCAAGGCGAAGGAGATTATCTAACGCCTCTGTAGGTTCGCCAAATCCGCAAAACACGACCTCATCGTAGGATGAAAGGTCTTGCAATGAAAAATCTCTTTCAATCTCTTCCCAAGAAGGGGTGTGGTCTAACCATAGCTTCCCGGAGTCTTTTATGGAATCCATCGTGTTACGTAAACAGAAAACACAAGAGCATGGGCACTTGTTTGTGAGATTGACGTATAAGCCGTTATTGACTTTATAAAAGATATTCATTTCTTTCATCGCAAAAACCTTTCAAAAATAAAAGCGTGGTTTTTTTACCACGCCTTTATTTTATTTATTTCAAGATTCGCTTACTTTGCGTTGCGGGCAATGTCAACGAACGTCTTGAAGCCGGCCGGATCCTGAATTGCGATTTCAGAAAGCATCTTGCGGTTGACAGTAACACCTGCACGGACGAGACCGCCGATGAAAGCGGAATAGCTCATCCCTTCGAGGCGAACTGCTGCGTTGATGCGAGCAATCCAAAGATGACGGAAATCACGTTTGCGGAGCTTGCGGTGAATCGTGGCAAGACGACGCGCACGATCTACTGCAGCAGTAGCAATACGGAAAAGTTTTGAACGAGCACCACGAAAGCCTTTCGCCTCATTCAGGCGACGGCGACGACGTTCACGCGATGCTGGAGCGTTAGTAGCACGAGACATTTTCTATTCCTCCTTAAGCGTATGGTTGCATACGATGCATTGTTTTCTGGACAGCGGTGTCCGTAACCGTGCGACCGCGGAGATTGCGTTTACGCTTGCGGCTCTTATATCCGTTGAGGTGGGCTTTACCACCTTGAGAACGGAGAACCTTTCCCGTGGCCGACATTTTCATACGCTTGGTAGCGCACTTCTTTGTTTTCATTTTAGGCATTGTTTTATTCCTTTATTTTCTTTTCCTTGAACTAATCAGGCAGTCGGATAAAGCCCAATCCAGAATGGAAAAGTGAAAAATATTATCTCAAAAATTAGACGAAATGTCAATATGCATCAAGAAAAAAATGGTATAATTAAGCAATGAGCTTTAAAAACGATAAAAAACCTCTCTGGGTCGATTTACAAATCAATGGTTATGGAGGCATTGACTTTAACACTCCTGATTTGAGTGTTGACGCGGTGAAGACTATTGTAAGACGCCTCAATGAAGACGGAACAGCTGCTTTTTTGCCGACATTTGTAACGGGAGACCCCAAAATGGTCTTGGAAAATATCCGTACGATTGTAAAGGCAAGAAAGCTCGATCCTGTTTGCGAGAAAACGATAATCGGCCTTCATCTTGAAGGTCCCTTTATCTCGCCGCATCTTGGCGCTGTGGGGACTCATCCTATTGAATGGGTCGTGCCGCCCTCAATTGAAAGGTTTATGCGCTATCAGGATGCAGCGGAGGGGCTCGTTAAATTGATTACCGTTGCTGCGGAAATTCCAGGGATGAGCGATTTTGTGAAAGAGGTTTCTTCTAATGGCGTTACCGTCAGCTTAGGCCATCAAATGGCGTCAACGAAAGAGGAAATAGCCTCTTGCATTGCCTCGGGAGCAAGGGCGTTCACTGATTTGGGGAATGGTATCCCAAATATGATAAATCGCCACAAAAATATAATTTTTACGGCACTTACGGAAGATCGTGCAAGTATTATGTTTATTCCAGACGGGCACCATCTGCCTGATGAAATGCTTAAATTGTACGTCCGTGCAGTCGATTTAAAACGCTTGATAGCAGTTTCCGATTCTCAATACCCGGCAGGGATGGCACCTGGGAAATACTCAGTTTGCGGAGCAAATGCAGTATTGGAAGAAAATGGGCTTCTTTGGAATCCTGAGAGAAATTGCCTCGTTGGTGCGACAACTCCTATGGCACAAATGATGCGTCTTATGAAGGAGCGTATTGGGTTAAGTGAAAACGAGTGTATTGCAATTGGAAGAGATAACCCTCTGCGCCTCATAAATATGTAAAATTAAGCCTTTAAAAAAAGCAGTAAAAATTACGTAAAAGCCCCTTTCTAAATTGCAAAAATACTCAATTTTTGGTACTATAAAAGGTGATGCAAAATAGGTTTTGCATTAAGACATATGAATTTTAATTACGAAAAACGATTGGAGGGCCTCATGTTTGCTCCAAAAAAACATGGTATAGGCATCATCCTTGTGATGATTTTGTCCGTTTTCAGCGGGCAATTGTTTGGTTATACTAAATTAGAAAATGACCGTGTGTTGTTGATGAATAACGACACGCACCCTGGCGCAGAGATAACGTCGCAAGGTTACTATGATACTGATACATCCGCAAAGACGTATTGGGTGCATACTGGAGACCCTGTGCAAAATACAATTGCGTTCCGAAATTTATTAAATTACTCTAATCATAAGATGTATTCAAATGATGGGAAATTGTTGTGGGAATTGGAAGATTGTCGAGCAGGTAGTGCTACGACAATAAGTGCTACGAGAAATTATATCCCATGGACACCGACCGCCATTCCTCTTAACAATAGTGCGACTATGGCTGTTGGTCAAGTTGGTTCTGCCATATTGCGAAACTCTGAATCTGCGAGAATTTACTCTCCATACTATAAAGACGGAATTGGAACTATTTACTTTGATATCGTTAATGCTTATACAGTAGATACTCAAACGAAAATTGCCGTAGAAATTGCAACAGATACAATAGGTTCAAAGGAATTTGAAACGGCAGAAAATAACGATTACAACTTTAATTGGAAAGAAATTCCTTTCGATGTATTAGAGGTCGTAAATTCTAATACGGTAAATGTAGCATCAACTCAAGTAACTAATCTTACTCTTGCGTCGACTGCGTCTCGTTGCGGTTTATTTTATCGCGTGCGTGCTTCTTTAAATTATTATAAGCCTATTCGTTTTAGAATTCGTCGGTTAAACAAATATGCTGAATCAACTCAAAAAGACGCAACAGGCCTCGTCCTCGTCGACAACATCATCGCATCATATCCTCCAATGTCTGCAAGGGTGAAGCGTTTTGGTGCCGACTTAGATTATACCTTAACAGGTGGAGATGTGATGGGGTGTTATGGAGACTTCTCAAAGCCCTTTGCCTCACCTAATCTTCAAGACGCAAAGCCTATCGCCACGTACGAGGGCGTGACGAATGCAGCTATTGAAAATCCTGAAATATCCGTATCGAATATGGAGTTTCATTATCGTTGGAGATATTTGAATCAAGCATCTAACGAGTGGAAAAAGATTTCCTTTGAAACTCAAGACGGAACGAATTTTATCGGCACTACCGCAATCGATTTTTCTGCTGGCGCTGGCGATATCGAGTATTTTTATACGACTGAAGTAACGGCTCCTGCATACGAGGTGCAGGATTATGCGTTCGTCGATCCAAGAGGATTTGGAGACGGGTGGAAGGAATCTCCATCGTCCGTTACGAACCGCGCATCGTTTGACGCGGCGGCATCTCCCTCCTCGGGAACAGATTATTTCGCACGTGTCCGTAATGGCGAATCTCCGTTCGGAATTGTCAAAGTCGTAGGCGAAGGCCCTGTTTACGACAATGTCGGAAAAACGAACATTATTGCGAAAATTTCAGAGCGGATGGAATTGGTGGGCGATCACCTTTGGCGCTTCCATTACCACATCCCGACTAATTTCGTAGGCGAAACATTCAGATTCCATTTTGAAGGCGATGAATACGTCCTTAAAAAGAATGGCTTCGGTTTTAATATGCGCGGCGTTGAATGGTATCCTCAAGATAACGTTATCAAGGAGCTTCCTTATACGAGCGTTGCCGTGGAAGGGGGGACGAAGCGCAATCTTTCCATCACATTTGAAAATCTTTCAACTCACATTCTCATCGAATTTAACGATCTTACGGGATCATTTTCCGTGTCGCGCGCAACGCACCAGAACTTCAATGCGTGGTCTGATGCGATTAACGGCTTCGTAGGAAACACCGTGAGTACTGCAGCCGTTTCCGATGTCAAGCAACGCTACACCGCCAATATGGCAAAGTGGGAATTGGCAGTCGATTCAAACAGGTGGTGGAATGAACCGTTTGATTTGAACGGAACTACTTTTGGCGCTGAATTTTATACGCCTTATGCAACGCACAGTACTCCAAACGGATGGACTGCCGATAACGGTATGTTCGTTCTTCAAGATCGCCTTCCTAAAACGAACAGTATTGCATTCCAATTGGAAGGACGCGGTCGCGGCGCGCTCTCGCTCGACAAGCTTGATGCAAACAATATGCCTGAGGGTATTCGCAGCGTAAAATTTTCCGCCCGCGTAGCACAATCGCAAACGTTTGATGATTTCGCATGGCACGTTGACGCCGCATCTGAAACGAACTATGCCTTCGGTGCAAAGCTCACGATGTCGCGTACCTACGAAAGAACAAACGGGACAAATCCTTCTGATATGTCGCCTGCAAATCCGTCTGTCTCCTTGGTTTCTTATTACCGCCCGCAGAAGGGGTGCTATGAATTCCGCATTACCCGTACGGGCGAAAAGAAATTGACGGCAAGCCTTTACAAGTGGACATTCTCAGGCTCTACTCAAAATACAAAGCTCCTTGATTCAAAAACATTGGAGTGCGATGGTAAATCAAGATCGCTCCTCGTTCCTATGGCAGAATCAGAGATCAATAAGATGTGGACGAGTGCATACATAAAAACGCGTACGACTCCGTCAGGAACTGAAATTGAGTGTATGCTTTCCACAAACCAAAACGCATCGACTTCTTTGGCGACAGACGCAAATTCCAAGTTTTACGATAAGGTTTGCACATTTACCGATTCGGATCAAGACCGCCTTACAAAGGGCGCGTACGGTGTAGGCTCTGTAGACTGTAATGCCGGGTTCGGCATTCCTACAGTCATCGGTCTTTTAAATGATGGCTCCGTTAATTTTAACGATACAACTTCTATAAAGAAAAGCACCATCGATTCCGATTGGGCATTTTCTTCTGCAAGATATAGAACAATAACTTCTTCAGGCTTTGTTACCGATAACGGTATTGCCGCCGTTATGCCGTCCGGGCAAAATATTTCGCTTCAATTTTCAACTCCAGGGACGGAAAACAATTCTTGGATAGATTCGGGACTTGAGCCAATTCAAATAAATTCTTTTGCGACGAATACGTTTGAATTTTTCGTACATACTGCAAACAAGTACAACATTAGACTTAAAGCCGGCGGTACGGCATACGATACGACCCGTTCAGACATCGTAGTCGACGATGTGTATCTCACATCCTGGCGCGCTCCTGACGTTCCGATGCTCAACAGTGATTACGGGCTTCATAGAGAATGGATTTACACCGAAGGCTGGCTTGAAACGATTATGACGATTTCAGGCGGCGAGTACGAAGTGTTTGAAGCGGGAACGAACGAATACGTGTTTGTGTTCAAACAGCCAAACAGCAAGGTAACGATAAAGCCTAAGGAGGATATTGAAATTGCCCGAGCGCTTATTGTCGGCGGCGGTGGTGCAGGCGGCGCTTCTATGGGCGGCGGCGGTGGCGGCGGCGGTGTCGTCGACCAAGTATTTGCGCCTGGCACTGTTATGAAGGCAGGCTCGAGCGTAACGCTTTCAGTCGGAGCAGGCGGCGTAGCTAAAAAACCAACTGGGTCTGGGCAAGGGGCAAACGCTATGCCGGTGGGCGGTACTGGTGGAACATCTCAATTGACAATCAATTCAAAGACTTACAGGGCTTATGGTGGTGCCGGCGGTAACAGTTTTGGTCAAACTGTTGCTACTGGAACGTACGGCAGTGGCGGCGGCGGATCAAATAACCGTAATACCACAGGTAACTTCAATAACGGAAATAAAGGTGGTATTTCCGCGTCTGGATCTTCTGGTGCCGGCGGCGGTGGCGCAGGTGGAGCAGGTAAGGGCACCGAGGGGTGTTTGAATGTGAAGGATAGTCCAGGTAAGGCCGGTGACGGTGGTCCTGGTCTTGCAAGCGATATTACAGGCGAAATCCGTTACTATGGCGCTGGCGGCGGCGGTGGTGTCGGCTGGACATCTACCCACACGAATGGTGTCGGCGGTATTAGCGGTGACGGTACTGGCTCATGGGGTAAGAGTGCCGCGTATCACGCGCTCGTTGGAACTCCCGATGGTCCACAAAAAGGTCAAGACGGCTACGGCGGCGGCGGTGGCGGCGGTACCCATGTCAACACCAATTCGGAGGGAACTCCTAAGGGGCAGGCTGCTGACGGCGGTTGCGGTGTTGTAATATTGCGCGTGAAAAGATCGACGCGTTGTCTTCTCATGCAGCCATCCCGCGGTGTCGCTGGCTATCCTATGAGTTTGCGCTCACCGTATTTGGCGGAAGGTATTTCGACATTCAGTTTCTCCTATGCGAACGCCCATTCCAATTGCGTGGTGAAACTTCAGATTTGTACGAACATGTATGATAGAAGCTCTACATACCGTGAAACGCTTTCTCTTGACGAGGCGGATTGGACGACGCTTACAAATTTCTCGTTCAAGGGTATGACCGATCAGCAGAGAGCAGGCGGAACACTTTCCTACTTTATGAGCTATCGCGCGCCAACTCACGGCTTAGTCCGTTTGTTGATGGATGAGAGTGTAAAGGAAGAAGCTCTTAACTCGTCTGATCCTAATTATGGGTCGATTACAATCACAATGATTTACTGCTTTGACGAACCTGCCCTCGACAACCGCAGCTGGTGGGGTTGGAATATGCATACGGGCGGATGGCTCCCCGATGGATCGTCCACCGAATACTCTTACTTGTTCGACTCTCCTAACGGCATGTCGGGTATGTTGAACTTCTCCTCTGACGTTGCTGAAAACAATTCTGTCGATGCTAAGGGTATTGGCTTATCTGATTCAAGCCACGCAGAAAAGTACAAGGAAAACAACCCGTTCGTACAATCGCCTGCAATTGCAACGGGTATCGGCTCTGTAACGTTCCGTGCCCGCAAGTTCGATCCGACATCTTCCAATGACGGCGTACTCGTACTTTATGGAACGACGCAGCCTACTGCGTATCAGCCAGGCGATCCCGACATGTGGGAAAAACTCGATGAGTTTGTTATTTCCAATGCGACATACTCCGCGTATGAATGGAAGTATTCAAACGACAAGAGCCCGTATGTGGCAGTCCGTCTTTCAGTCCCGGGCGCGCGCAATACCCGTACGTCTTTGGGTGAGGATTGGGAAAAGACCGATTATAAGAATTGGAATCCACGTCAGCGTGTTTGCGTCGATGAAATTTCCGTTTCCGAACCGATCGTTCCAAGTGTCGCGCTTCGTGATGTCTGTACGTTCCGTCAAGGTCTTACCGATTTGGAGGTTACGGTCATTACAAACATTACATCGTTTGACCAGCAACCGATCGTCGGCGAATCCTGGGGTATTTACGCCCGTGTCGAACCGCAGCAGATGGACAATCAAATGAACCTTGATTCGGTCAGAGTTTTTGCAAGTGTCTATCTGCCCGATTCCGCTACTGTCGTTCCATGGGGCTACAATCAGTGGAGCAATAAGACACAAGTCATTTCCACGTTCGAGCTTCCTCGCGCAGGTACGAACCTCGTATTCAGATCGTGCGCATCGCATCCTGAAACGATCATGCAGCCTATTGAAAACGGAGGCACGATTGTTCAGTATACCGTTTGGGCAACGTATGAAGACAATGAGGGCGTCTCGCACATTCATCCGCTCGATTCTTCCGATTGGCAAGCTCCGTCATGGTATTGGCCAAAGGATTTCAATGCACTTTATGGTTCGAACGATGCCGCGAAGTTCTCTGCGTATTCAATCTTTGATACTGTTTCACCAAAGCGCGCATGGATTAACGAAATCAACTTCAACGATGGTAGAGATGCCGCAAATCAGTGGTACAGCGTTTCGAACCAATTCATCGAACTCTCCTTCCCGTCGGGCGCGGATATGAAGGGTTGGTACGTGAATGTTTCTGGTCCTCGTGCCATCAAGGATGTTCTTGCCCGAATCGGGCAGGATGATTGTTTGACGACATTCAAGACTGCAAATGCGGTAAACCACTTTGTGTTCTACGCAATTCAAAGTCCGTTAGCGTCGCGCTCAAAAGTCTTCGGCTCGCTTGCAGACGGAACGTGGAATGCGTCACTTGATTCAAGTGTCGGTATGTATGGCGATGAATTCAATAGCGGCGCAACTTACGGTATTGAACTCGTTCGTCCAACAGGTGTTGTCGAACATCAAATCGTGTTGGAAGGTACGAACATTTACGCAGGTACGATGTTTGAAGTCCTCGGCAATGGAACGAACACGCTTGAAAAACTCGTTGAAGCAGACGGCTCGGGTAGCTCCTGGTTCTTGGCAGGCGCTGATAAGGGAACGGGATCTCTCGGCGTAATCTCGAATCAAGGCGCTGCGGAAAGCGATTGGAAAAACTCGCTCTTTGCCAAAAATACAACTTCTCCAATGTCCATTCAAGGAACTCCAGGCAAGCTCAACCAAATTGATGCAAACACCTTCCAAGATATTCCTGAAAACTGGTGGCTCGCACCAAACGGAACGAATATGTGGGTGTACGCAAGTATTTTGGGCGACAATATGTGGCAGATTCTCGGTACGAGAACTAACACCAGTACCGTTCTCGTCTTGCCGAAGGGTACATCAACCAATATCCTTTACAAGGCGGCTCCATGGCATGAAATGGGCTCGTGTACTGTAAACGGTCGGGCGGTTTCACCCGTCCCTGCGGGCAACAACCTCTATCGCCTTGAGATAAATGATATTTCAACAAACCTCGATATCTACGCCTCTGCAAAGATTGCCGATTCGCTCGTTCAAGATTACGGACTTGACGAAAGCAATAAGTTTACACCTGCGATTATCGATTGGCTTTTGAAGGACCATTCGGCGGAAGATGCTGAAATCAAGCCTGCTATCTATGTTAAGCTTTCGGAATACAAGAATCCTGAAAATGGTGTTATTCAGGGTGAAGAGATGTCGCTGACGGACATGTATTTCCTTGACATCAATCCTATCGAGGGCGGATGGAAGGTAATCGCCGGAATGGGCGGGCATAGAAATGATGATGGAATTCCTGATATCGAATATATCGTTCGCAAGAACAGGGAGAACCTTGTCGTTTCCAATGTCCGCTTCCAGGTGACGATGATGATTACAAATGATGATGGAAGAGTTCATGCTCCATATATGCTTCGCGGTGTTGAGCCAGGTTCAACGACGTATAGCTACGTCCCTGGTACGTCTCAGCAGTGGACGAGTACGACGTTCAAAATTACGGGTGCTCTTCAGCGTAAAGATATTGAAGGTATCAAGGATAAGTATCTTCCGCTCCGTTGGTTCGTGTTCGGGCCTGATTCTTTCGGAAAGAAGGGCGACTTGAATGAATATACCGCGTGTATTGAAATCCTCGAACCGCACGGAACAGATTCAGAAGGCTTTAATTACAATTGGCACGATCACCCAGATGTTCCAGTTTACTTCAAATGGAGACTTGACGGTGAACCTGCACACAACGAAGCACCTGCATTGTTGACAACAAATTCTGTTTATAATGCTCACAAATAATTAAGGTAGTAGAAATGAGTGAATATGATTTTACCGCCATTGAACGCAAGTGGCAAAAGTATTGGCTTGAAAACAAGACGTTTAAAACGCCTGATGAAGCAATGGATGAAGCGGGCAATAAAAAGCAAAAGTTCTATTGCCTTGATATGTTCCCGTATCCGTCAGGGGCAGGTCTCCATGTAGGCCACCCGGAAGGATATACGGCAACAGACATTCTTTGCCGCTACAAACGTATGCGCGGATTTAACGTTCTTCACCCAATGGGTTGGGACGCGTTTGGGCTTCCTGCCGAACAGTATGCCGTCGAAACGGGAACGCATCCTGCAATCACGACGGAAAAGAACGTCAACCGTTTCCGCGAGCAGATCCGCGCGTTGGGTTTTTCCTACGATTGGGATCGCGAAGTAAATACGACCGATCCAAAGTATTACCGCTGGACTCAATGGATATTTTCAAAACTCTACGAAAAGGGTCTTGCGTACGTTGCCGAAGTTCCCGTAAACTGGTGTCCTGCGCTTGGGACGGTTCTCGCCAATGAAGAAGTCATTGATGGACGAAGCGAACGTGGAAACCATCCTGTCGTGCGTCGCCCGATGCGCCAATGGATGTTGAAAATTACGGAATACGCCGAACGCCTCCTTGAAGGTCTTGAAGATCTCGATTGGCCGGAAGGTATCAAAGAAATGCAGCGCAATTGGATTGGAAAATCAACTGGCGCGCTCGTCGACTTCAAGGCTGAAGGAACGGACGATACAATTCAGGTTTACACGACACGCTGCGATACGCTTTTCGGGGCGACGTATATGGTGATGAGCCCAGAGCATCCGCTCGTAAAGAAGTGGCTTGACAGTGGCGTTATCACGAATGGCGACGAAGTAAAGGCATATCAGGAAAAGGCTTCGCGCAAGAGCGACTTTGAACGCACTGAAATGAACAAGGAAAAAACGGGCGTAAAACTTGCCGGCGTTTCCGGTATAAATCCGGTAAATAAAAACGCTCTTCCTATTTTCATTTCCGATTATGTTTTGGCAAGCTACGGTACCGGCGCCATCATGGCAGTTCCTGCTCACGACGATCGCGACTGGGAATTTGCAAAGGTCTTCAATCTTCCGATTGTCGAAGTCGTCCGCCCGGCAGGGAAGGGCCCTGCCGATTTGGAAAAGGCGGCCTTTACCGATTGCGCGACAGGCGTGATGGTAAACTCAGGCTTCATTACAGATTTGAGCGTTGAAGAAGCCAAGAAGAAAATGATTGCATGGCTCGAAGAAAATGGAGTCGGCAAAGCAAAGACGCAGTACAAACTTCGCGATTGGCTCTTCTCCCGTCAGCGTTATTGGGGCGAACCGTTCCCCGTCGTACACATGGAAGACGGAACGGAAAAATTGCTCAGCGAAAACGATCTTCCAGTAACCCTTCCTGAACTTGACGATTATAAGCCCACAGGTACGGGCGAGCCGCCGCTTGCAAAGGCAACGCAATGGCTTGAATATGTCGATCCCGTAACGGGCAAGAAGGGTCTTCGTGAAACTAATACGATGCCGCAATGGGCTGGTTCTTGCTGGTATTATTTGCGTTACATCGATCCAACGAACGATACGGCGTTCGCCTCTCAGGAAAAACTCAATGAATGGCTCCCTGTCGATCTTTACGTTGGCGGTGCAGAACATGCCGTCTTGCACCTTCTTTACGCCCGATTCTGGCACAAGGTCCTTTTTGATTTGGGACTCGTTCCTACAGACGAGCCGTTTAAGCGTCTCGTAAACCAGGGTATGATTCTCGGCCTTGCTTATAAGACTTCTCGTGGCGTTTTGATTCCAAGCGATCGCGTCGTCTGGCGTGACGGCAAACCCTGGGGTGCGGAAGAAGGATGCGAGGAAGAGGAACTTACAGAATTCCCGGCAAAGATGTCAAAATCTCTTCGCAATGTCGTAAACCCTGACGATGTCATCCGTGAATACGGCGCTGATTCACATCGCCTATACGAAATGTTCATGGGGCCGCTCCAAGCCGTCAAGCCGTGGGCGACAAAGGGTGTTGAAGGCGTATTCCGTTTCTTGAAGCGCGTGAACAAAATGATTACAGAGCAGCCTATCGTCGATCGCGAAATGACGAAGGACGAAGCAAAACTTCTTCACGCAACCATTAAAAAGGTTTCTGAAGATTTGGAATCGCTCAGCTTCAATACGGCAATTTCCGCAATGATGGTTTTCGTAAACGGCTTTGCAGGCGAAGGAAAAGAATTGCCACGCGAGGCGGCTGAAAAATTCGTATTGCTCGTTTCTCCATTTGCTCCGCACCTCGGTGAAGAGCTTTGGGAGGTTCTCGGCAAAACAAACACGCTTGCGTACGAAAAGTGGCCGTCTTTCGATCCTGCCGCGCTCGTTGAGAGTGAAATCGAACTTCCCGTTCAAGTTCTTGGCAAACTCCGCGCCCGCGTAAAAGTTTCGCCTGATGCAACTCAAGACGAAATGAGAGCTGCAGCAGAAGCTTCTCCGGAAGTCCAGAAGCATCTTGAAGGGAAGACGATTGTCAAAGTGATCTGCGTTCCCAAGAAGATGATTAACTTCGTAGTGCGGTAATATTTTCGAAAAGGAGAGTCGATATATGACGTCAATTGATGCAGTTGTTGCCGGGGCTGGGCTTTGGGGTTGCACGGTTGCGCGTCGCCTTGCCGAGAGCGGCCGCAATGTCCTCGTTTTGGAAAAGCGTCCCGTCGTCGGCGGCAATGTGCGTTGTGAAACAGATCCTGCAACGGGCATTGAAATCCATACGTACGGCTCTCATATTTTCCATACGCATCTCGATGACGTGTGGGATTTCGTAAATCGTTTCATTTCCTTCAACGGTTATCAGCATAAGGTGCTTGCAAGGTATAAAGGTAAAACTTATTTCCTGCCGCTTGGCCTTACGCTTGTAAATCAGTTTTACGGAATCAACCTTACGCCTTCTGAACTTCCCGCGTTTATTGCAAATGAAGCGTCGCGCGATGTTCCTCAAGGAGTGACTCCTTCAAACTTTGAAGAGCAGGCGATTTCCTTCGTGGGGCGTCCGCTTTACGAGGCGTTTATACGCGATTATACGCGCAAGCAATGGGGGCGTGATCCCAAGGAGCTCGATGCTTCGATTATCCGCCGCCTTCCGGTGCGCACGAGTTATGACGTAAATTATTTTTCCGATTACCGTCAAGGCATTCCTCTTACGGGATACAACTCGCTTTTTGATCGTTTGCTGAACCATCCCAATATTACCGTTCAGTGCGACACCGATTGGCTCACGTGGAAGGAAGGCGAGGGGAAAGCTCTTTCTCATTTGCCCGTTTTTTACTCTGGTCCCATTGACGCCCTCTTCGGGTACAAGTTCGGGGCTTTGGAATGGCGCTCTTTGAATTTTGAAGTTGAACGTGTGAATTGCGCCGATTATCAAGGAACGAGCGTTGTAAATTATACGCTTGCAGACGTCCCGTGGACGCGCATTCACGAATACAAGCATTATCATCCGGAACAAAAGGATGTGATGGCTCATCCTGAAACGATTATCTGCAAGGAATTTCCAAAGAAATGGGAATTGGGCGACGAGCCATACTATTCAGTCAACAACCGTGAAACGGATGAACTTTTGGCCAAGTACAAACAAGAGGCGGCAAAGATGTCTAATATAACAATCGGCGGTCGTCTTGGCGAGTACAAATATTACGACATGGATCAATCCATTGCAAGAGCTCTTGCCGTTGATTTGACGTAATTAAATTTTCAGCAGCCGGCGCGCTTCATCTATCTGCTTTGAGAGATCGACTTTCACTGAAGAGCCGATCATCTTTTTATCCGCCAAATGGTTTATGAATTTTCGGAATTTGTGGTTGCCTTGATTTAAATTATCGAGCGCAAAAATTTCCGCATCGCCGAAAGTGCACACCTCTGAAAGCATGCCTGTCGATTCGGCGGTGACGTAAATCCTGTTTGACAATTTTACGAATGCCGGAATCGGATTAAACTTTTCCTTTGAGAAGAGAAGCTTGTAGTTGAATGGGAATGAGTCGACAACATCTTCAACGTCTGCAGGAGTGCGACGTGATGTCGTTACCCAAAACTCAATCGCCATTCCTTTTTCTTCGGCAATCTTTCTGTTTTCGGCAAAAACTTTTTCAAGCTGTTCTTTCATCCACGATGCACTCATCGTAGAACATTTGTTCGGGCCTCCTACGATGACAGACACGATGTATGCGTCGCTGAAATCGTGGCGCAAACGAAACGCCTTTTCGCCCTCATCGTAATAAGACTTGTCTGTTGCAACCAAGTTTACCGGAATCGTTACGATGTTGTCTTTTTGAGGAGGTGAATCAAATACGGGCGCAAAGATGCAATTGAAATCGGAGATGCGGTATCCGCGTGGGAACAAGACGACTCCGCAAGGAATGTTCATTTTTTTCGCAATCGTTTTTGCCGCATAAAACGTTCCAGATCCCGTTCCAATGACGGCAGAATATTCTTTTGACTTTATCGCGGAGGAAAGCTCTGAAGAAATGTTGAAAAGCGACAATGCTTTTATGCCGATGTTGTCGAAAAGATATGAAAAAGGTTTCGCTCCCGACTTGAATGAAATCGCAAACAAATCGTAAGATGTTCCCAATGCCCGGGAGAAAGCCTTTGATTGATTTTCGTGGCCGGCCTTGCCGTCTGTTAAAATTAAAACCTTTTTCATCGCTTGTCAGTTCTTTGCTTCTGTCAACATTTCTCGAACGGCCTTGCGCATCAGGCGCTTCGCCTGCGCCATGCTTCCTTGGATGGTGCAGCCGGCAGCGCGGAGATGTCCGCCGCCGCCGAACTTCATTGCGAGGATACTGGCATCCCACTGTCCGCGCGTACGAATCGATACGCGTGTTTCTTTAGTTCTGTCTGGGATTTGGTGGAAGAAAAGAGCGATCTCATTGCGGGCGACTTGACGCGGAATTTCAATAACGTCTTCTGCGTCCGCTTTTTTCCCTCGGACATCGCGGAAGTCGTCGCGAGAGAGCGTGACTTCGGCAACTTTCCGATTCTTCCAAATGTGGAGACTGCGCCATGCGCGGCGTTTAAGTTCAATTGCCTTAGAGGAAAACGAGCAGTATAAAATATCGTTGATTTCCTGTGTGCGCACATTGTGCTTGAGAAGATCGGATGCAACTCTCATTGTTTTTGAGCTCGTCGCATCATACGCGAATTTGCCCGAGTCTGTTATCAGCCCGACCCAAAGGGCTTCTGCAATCACATTGTCTATGGGCCATTCCATCCACTTTAGAAAACGCCAAACAATTTCTGAGGCGGCAGGAGCGTCTGCATCTACGATTGCAACGCCTGCAGGTTCGCTTGTGCGATGATGGTCGATAGTGATGGTTGGCAGTTTTTCTGCAAAAGGACGAACCTCTACAGGGATGCGGTCAATTGCGCCGCAATCGACGTAGATAAATAAATCGAATTTTTTACGCTTTAATTTTTTCAGCGGGATCAACTCTTTTACGCCTTGCATGAATGTGAGGCGGCCGAGCGAGCCGATGTCTGCCGTTGCAAAGGCTTGTTTGCCGGCGGCGGTGAGCGCTCTAGAAAGAGCAATCATCGAGCCTAACGCATCGCCGTCCGGGCTGATGTGTCCTGATATCAATATGCGTTGTGATTTTTCAATTAAGTTTCGTGCTGCTATGTAGTTTTCGCGTTCTGCCATAATGGTGTTACTTTTCTAATGTTATTTCGTAAGAGCCGGAGTTGTATTCCTTCGTATTTCCGCCGGGAACTTTTACCGTTGCCGTCGTGTTCGCAGGAATAGTGAATCTCCAATTCCATTTGCCTTCGCTGTCGTATTTCCACGAACTTGAAATCGGGCCGTACGGTGAATTATAAACGCAATCGACCTTACCGATCCGTTTGTCCGGAATTGGAGACAATATAAAATGCCTGAATCCTGGATTTCTTTCGTCTTCCTTGATTCCTGCCATCGTACGATACATCCATGAAACGACACATCCGTACGCATAGTGGTTGAAGGAGTTCATGATCGCATTCCCGAATCCTTTGTCCTTGCGGTAGGAGTCCCATCTTTCCCAAATGGTCGTGGCTCCTTGATCGACGGAATAAAGCCAACTTGGATTTTTCCGTTGGAACAAAAGTGAGTATGCCTCTTTCGGTTTTTCCATTTTTTCAGTAATTGTGTCCATAAGAATGGACGTACCGAGGAAGCCTGTTTTGAGACACCCGCCGTTATCCGCAATGCTTTTTATAAGCGCGTCGGTTGTTTTTTTAAGAGCTTCTTTGTTTTCAATGATTCCGAGGTTGATTGCAAAGAGACAAGGTGTTTGCATGCCGTTAAAAAGAGGTATGAGCATTCCGTTCTTGGCAAGGAAGTTTTGGCGTATGTATGCAAGCGCTTCACGGGCGATCTTTTCGTATTTCTCGCCATCCCTTCCAATCTCCTTTGCCATTTCAGCCATCATACGCGCGTCTGAAAGCCAATAGCACGCGCCTAAATAACGCCAATATGTGCGAGCATCCTCTTTGACCCTTCTCTGCTTCGAATTTTGAACGTATTCAAGAATTGATGATTCGGCAGGATAGGAAGGGGAGTTGTAGCTGTAGAATGTTTCAAGTTTCTCATAGCTCAACCAGTCGTTGAATTGGAATCCGAGAGCTTTGGGAGATGTGAATTTCGTTTCCGTTATTAACGCTAAATATTTTTCCATCGCATCCCAGTTGTTCGCGATGATAGAAGTGTCACCAAAATGTTTCCATACCACATACGGAACGATGATACCTGCATCCGCCCAGCCCAATCTTTCTGCGGAGTCATATTTTTTTACATACGGCGCGACAGTTGAAAAGGATCCGTTAGTGTGCTGGGTGTCGACAACGTCGTCCATCCACTTCAAGAGGAATGCGTATACGTTTGCGCTGTAACATGCGGTCTTTGCAAAGACGTGTGTGTCTGCCGCCCATCCTGCCCGCTCGCTGCGTTGCGGACAATCGGTCGGGACGGAAATGTAATTTGATAAATGCCCCCAGCGTACATTTTGGATGAGGCGGTTGATATCCTTGATGTCTGTTTCGATGAATCCCGTTTCAAGTGATTTATCGGAAATGGACGAGACGGGAACAGATGAGACGGAGTGGATTTTTACAGGCTCTGTCGTCGTGATTGAGATGTAGCGATATCCGTAAAAGGTAAAAGACGGGCGATATGTTTGCAATCCGTCTTTTGTGATGTATGTTGTTGTGGCTTTCGCCGAACCGAGGTTGGAAAGGTAAAGCGTTCCTTCTGCTCCGTCATTGCCGCGTGATTTAAGACCGTTTTTATCGTTGAGAACTTCTGCGTGGCGGATTGTGATGATCGATCCCGCAATGGCTTCTAAGACGATGTTTTCAACGGCGGCGGCGTTTTGTGCAAAATCGACAATCATTTCTTCGCCAGGTTCAAGGGAAATCAAGTCGCCCGCTTTATAGGTACGTACAACGTTTGCTTTCCCGAAGGCGTCTTTTGTATTTCCGCTTACGCCTTTTAAAATGTTTATCGATGCAGGAGAAAGAGTCAAGTCTTCACGCGCACGGATTGTAGGCCCGATAAAATTGCGGATTTCGCCTTTGAATTGAGTGTTGACTTTTGATGCGGTCCAGTTCGGCGGCGCGTTTTCTTTTTTCATCCATTCGCATGAAATGCGAGAGTCATATTTTTCGCCGTCGTAAATGGAGGCGTAGACAATGGGGCCTGCATAAGCCGATACCCATGAGGTGTCTGTGCCGAAACGGTTTTCCGTGCCGTCTTCGTAGCGCAAAATCAATTGGGCGCGCAAAGCGGATTCTTTGCCGATAGAAGAAACCACTTCGTCTCTCCACCATCCTTGAGAAACAAAGGCGGCATAAATGTTGTTTGCGTCTTTTGCCGTATCGATGAGATGCGTGATGTCGTAAGTCAATGCGTGGCGGCATTTCAGGACGTGCGTTTTCCCAGGTTTTAAGATGTCGTATTTAAGTTCGCCCGTGGAAGATTTTGAAGAAACCGTCTCTCCATTTACATACGCTTCGAAAACACCGAGCGACGTAATGGTCCACCACGCTTCTTTGACTTGCTTTTCATTGCGAATCACTTTGTGGTAGGCGGCGGTGTCCATTCCGTTCATGTCTGTTTTCGGGGTGATCCAAACGGAGCCGTCCCAAAAATCGGGTTTGACGAATCCCGTTGAAAACGTGGCGCATTCAGATTCGTTCACATTGTCTTTGTTGTCGCGAACAACAACCTTCCACGTGTAATGCCTTGCGCTGCGAAGTGGTTTTCCTTTGTAGGGGATGGCGACAGAAATGCCGCTTGAAACTTCTCCGCTGTCCCACACGAGAGAATCGTCGCTGCAGTCTTTCCCTTCGTATACGCGAATCGAGTATGATTTTTGCGTAAGCCCTGAATCGGTTGAAGACATCTGCCAGCTGAATGAAGGAGATTTCCCGATGTTATTTGGTTCATCGAGAAGATTTGTGCGAAGAGCCGTAATTTTTGTCGGCGATTCAATGATGTCCACAACTGAACATCCAGATAAGAACAACAGCCCCGCGAAAAAGACAAAAGTGTTTTTTAGATTCATGATTTTTTAGAGCCTTACCTGTTTGAAAAGTTTTTTACATCGAGTGACAAAAGGAATTCCGGGTTTGACTTGTATTTCTTCATTGCAGTCGTCACCGCTTGCATTGCGTGTTCTGGACCGCCTGCTTCGGTGAGAATTCTGCGCAATGCCCATGTCTTTTCAAGTTCAATCGGAGCAAGAAGCAGATCTTCTTTACGCGTTCCTGATTTTTCAATGTCAATTGCAGGGAAGATACGTTTGTCTGCAAGAGAACGGTCGAGAACGAGCTCCATGTTGCCGGTACCCTTGAACTCTTCAAAGATAACTTCGTCCATGCGCGAGCCTGTATCAATGAGAGCTGTCGCGATGATCGTGAGAGAACCTCCGTTTTCAATGTTGCGTGCAGCGCCGAAGAAACGTTTCGGGCGATGCAATGCAAGCGCGTCCACGCCGCCTGTAAGGATTTTTCCCGAGTGCGGCTGAACCGTGTTGTATGCGCGGGCGAGACGGGTGATGGAGTCGAGAAGAATAATCACGTCTCTTCCGTTTTCCGCTTGGCGGCGTGACATTTCGATAACCATTTCCGCAACATTTACGTGGTGCTGGGGTTCTTCATCGAAGGTGGATGAAATGACCATTGCCTTCGTGTTGCGTTGCATGTCAGTCACTTCTTCAGGGCGTTCATCGACGAGAAGGATGATGAGCATTGCGTCTGGATGATTTTTCGTAATTGCATTTGCCATCTTTTGAAGGAGGACTGTTTTACCGACGCGAGGAGGCGCCACGATAATGCCGCGTTGGCCAAATCCAATCGGTGCAAAAATATCGACGACGCGAGTTGAAAATTCCTCAGCCACGGTTTCGAGAACTATGCGGCGATTTGGAAATGTCGGGACGAGGTTTTCAAAGTGAACGATACGCGCAGCCTCTGAAGGAGTTTTCCCGTTGATCGTTTGGACATTGCCGAGAGTGAAGTTGCGGTCGCGATCACGAGGATCGCGGACGGGACCTTCAATGATGTCGCCTGTGCGGAGCGCGTGGCGGCGGATTTGCTGCGGAGGGATGTATACGTCTTCAGGGCAAGATAAAAAGTTTGTCTTTGCAGAGCGAAGATATCCATATCCTTCGCGTACGACTTCAAGACATCCAGACGCCAAGACTGCTCCGCCGCGGCTGAGGTAGTTGCGGATGGCGGCAAAGATAATGTCGTGGCGACGCATCGCTCCGAGATCTTCGGCATTGACATTAGTCATCAATTTTTCAACGACCGTTGCGTTGTCCCACGAGTGAATGTCGCTGAGCTTGTATTCAGGCAAATTCGGATCGCGCGGAACACTTTGAGGCTGCTGCTGTTGCTGACGGAAATTCTGTTGTTGTTGACGGCGTTGCTGCCACTGCTGTTGGCGTTGCTGCTGCCATTG
>JAGCMU010000026.1 GCA_017646325.1 Kiritimatiellia bacterium | reverse complement strand
GTGTTATCATCATTGCGGCGACAAACCGCCCGGATGTGCTTGACCCAGCTCTTTTGAGACCAGGACGATTTGACCGTCAAATCTACGTTGACTTGCCGAGTCTCAAGGGGCGTGAAGATATTTTGAAATTGCATGGGGCAAAAATTACTTTTGCACCCGATGCCGACCTTTTCCGCATCGCTCGCGGAACTCCTGGTTTTTCTGGTGCAGATTTGGCAAACCTCTTGAATGAGGCTGCTCTTCTTGCCGCGCGTAAAGGGGTTTATGGCGTCACTCACGAGATTCTCGAAGAGGCACGCGACAAGGTTCTCTGGGGTCGCGAACGCCGCAGTGCGGGATTTTCAAAGAAGGAACGCGAAACGACTGCGTGGCACGAAGCAGGACACGCTCTTGCGCAGCTTCTCCTTGAAAACACAGATCCTCTTCACAAGGTGACGATCATTCCTCGCGGTCGTGCACTCGGAGCAACGATGTCTCTTCCCAACCGCGACATATTGAATCGAACAAAATCTTATTACCTCGACAACCTTGTGCTTTGCGCGGCAGGACGTATCGCAGAGGAAATGTTTACGAACGATATTTCAACGGGAGCGGCGCAGGATATTGCAATGGCGACGGAAATCGCCCGTAATATGGTTTGCAGATTTGCTATGTCGGAAAAATTCGGCTTCCAATCATTCCAGGAAAAGAACGTGTTTACGACAGAAGAAGCTCCACCGGCGTTTTCATCGAAAACGGTCGAGGCGATCGATGCTGAAGTTCAAGAACTTTTGACATCCTCTTACAACAAGGCAAAAGAAATCCTTACGGAAAACAAGGATAAACTTGAATTGCTTGCAAAAACCCTTTTCGAAAAAGAATCGATGGACGGTAGAGATGTCGAGAAGCTTCTCGGTATTGAAAAGAAAACCGAAGACGAAGAGGATGTTGAGCAAAGAGACGAGCAAGAAGGCAATCCTCCACTATCGGAAGCAAACGTATGAATGTTTGGAAATGCAGAGGAATTGAGATAGATCTTACGATCCCCAAGATTATGGGGATCGTAAATGTTACTCCCGATTCTTTTTCTGACGGTGGGGTGTTTTCAGATTCATCATCGGCGATAGAGTATGCAAATAAAATTGCTTTGCAGGGTGCGGATATAATCGATATAGGAGGGGAATCGACACGCCCTGGAGCGAGCCAAGTTGATACAGATGAAGAACAGAGAAGAGTCTTGCCCGTTATTAAGGGATTGAAAAACGCTGTTGTTTCAATTGACACATACCATGCTCCTACGGCCGAAAAGGCAATAGAAGCAGGCGCTTTAATAATAAACAGCGTAGTGCCTTTAAAGGATTTCAACGACCCGTTGGCAAAAATCGCATCTCAAACCGGTGCGGGGCTTGTACTTACTCACAATGTGGACGACGGAAAAAATTCCCCCGAAGACGTATTTGAATTTTTGCAAAGGCAGATTGATTATGCTATTAGAGCAGGGTGTTTGAAAGAGCAACTTGTAATTGATGTCGGATTTGGATTTTCAAAAACGAGAGAGGAAGATTTGGTGTTGATTTCATCTCTTTCGCGATTTTCTTCACTTGCTCCATTGCTCGTGGGGCTTTCACGGAAGCGGACTCTCGATTATGTTTTAAATCCTTCAAATAACGGAGCAGGAACAAAACCGGACGAACGTATCGGAGCTTCTGTTGCGGCGGCGGCGTGGTGTGCGATGAACGGAGCAAGCATATTGAGAGTTCACGATGTGAAGGATACCTTACAGGCGATTTTAGTGAGCAGAATGTTCTTTGAAATTTCGAAGGGAAAATAAAATGTGCGAAAAAGATGCAATGTTTGAAATGCCTAAAATCCTTGCGTGGGAAGTGACGCGCAGGTGTCCGCTAAAATGTCAGCATTGCAGAGCGGGAGCTTGTGATATTGCGTTTAAGGACGAGCTTGCAACTGACGAATGTTTGAAGGTTATAGAATCACTTCCGCGGATGATGATAATCTGGACGGGCGGTGAGCCGATGTCTCGCAATGATATTGTTCAATTGGTCCGTGCCGCCACATCGCGCGGAGTAAGAAGCGTAATGGCGCCTTGTGGAATGCTTGTTACGGAGGAGAGGCTTTCAGAGCTCAAGGACGCAGGCGTAATGGCGTGTTCTTTTTCAATGGATGGTGCGGACGATATTTCCCACGATTCTTTCCGTGGCGTAAAGGGTGCTTTTGAAAGCATAACTAATGCTATGAAATGTGCGAAGAATGTAGGTATGCCATTTCAAGTAAACACGACCGTATCAAAGTTGAATATGGATAAGTTAGAAGATGTTTATAAAAAGGCGATTGATTTTGGTGCGTCAAAACTCGATTTGTTTTTCTTAGTTCCCGTTGGAAGAGGAAAGGGGATAAGTCAATATGCTCTTTCCGATGATGAGACGAAGCGCGTTTTAGATTGGGCATTTGATAAGGCCGACGAAGGGATATTGCAAATCAAGGAGACGTGTTGTCCGTCAGCGCCCGCTTATTGCAAAAAGACGCGTCCAAATTCCGAGCATAAACCGTCCGGGTGTTTGGGAGGGCGAGGATTTTCCTTCCTTTCTCATGTAGGTAATTTGCAGACATGCGGTTTTATCGATAAGCCGTGCGGAAATATTCGCGATTTCAATTATGATTTCAAGGCTTTAGTTTGTGCCGCAAAAAATCCTTTGGGCCATAGAGGTACGTGCCGCGGAATTATTTGAATTTTTAAGTATACTATTCCTTTAGAAAATGGTACACTTTCTTTAAGTGTAAGTTTATCATAAACTATAAGGAGTAACTTAAGTCATGTATAATAAGTATTGTGTTACGGCAAGATCAATGCCGTTTTGGTGTGTGCAAAATCCTCTTGGCGATCCATTTGGTGGACCGGTTCAGCCAAAACAGGATTCTCTTGATACGGCAAAAATGTTGGCAAAGGCTTATAAAGCAGGTCTTATTGAAATGACGAGTTATCATGATGATGACTTAGTTCCATGGGATCCCGAACATCCAGAAGATGACCTTGATCCAAAGAGCGAAGCGTACAAGCGTCTTCGCGAAATCAAGAAAATTTTTGATGAATCAGGATTGAAAGTCAATGCTTCAATTTGCTCTCTTCACGGTCACGCAATGTTTCGTGACGGAGGCTTGGCAAATCCCGATCCCAAAATCCGTGCGCTTGCCGCCAAAAAGGTAGAACGTACTCTTCGTATCGGAGCTCTCCTTGGCGCAAAGCATTACGTTTATTGGGTTGCCCGCGACGGATTTGAAGTTTATGCAAAAACAGATTTTGCAAAGTGCTACGATTGGATTGCAGAAGGTTTGAATCACGTCACCGATTACATCTCCAAGAAGAGAATGAAAAATTACATCGGCGGCACTGTCGAACCAAAACCGAATGAACCGCGCGGCGCGATGTTCCTTCCTACGAGCGGACATTCAGTCGGGTTCATTATGACAAGGTTGAAAAAGCCTGATTTTTGGGGTGTTAATCCGGAACTTCTCCAACATGAAGGAATGGCGCTTCTCAATTCAGTAATGACTGTTTCATACCTTTGCGCTTGCAAGAAATTGAAATTCCTCCATTTCGGCTCGCAAATCAAGGGTCAGTTTGATGACGATTTTCCGCCGCTCGTCGGGCCTGAAGGTCTTAAAGAGACTGTATGGATGTTCAAGGCTCTCAACGATTGCAATTGGAAGGGCATTATTGAATTTGACTGCCACATGTTGCGCGCGGAAGGGTCGCCTGAAAAGAGCGAAGACGCCCGTTGGAGATTTATCAAAAACTGCAGTGAAGCCGTTGATATTTGCATAAAACTTGCAGAGCGCATTAAGCCTGTAAAACCAGGAATGTCGCATACAGAGGCGGAACTTGCAGCAATTCGTCAGATGTGCAAATGTTAACGCTTGGAATAGATTGCTCGACCCAAGGGGTTAAAGCGATAGTGTGGGACGCTTCTGCTCAAAAGGTAGTGGCGTCGGCTGCAATAAATTATGGCAGGGATCTGCCGCAATATAAATCACCAGATGGCTTTTTGCCGTCTGGTGACGTTTTAGTGCGTCACGCAAATCCTCAAATGTGGATTGATGCCATAGAAATGGTCCTTGCAAAATTGCAACATGAAGGCTGCGACATGGGGAAAATCGCAGCAATCGGCGGCGATGCCCAGCAACATGCGACAGTATATTTGGAATCGTTCGATCCTCTTGTTTTTTCTCGCTCCACTTCTCCCATTTGGATGGATTCGTCAACGTCTGAAGAATGCGCCTGTCTTGACGCGAAGTTCGGTATGCGTTTGCGAGAAGACACGGGCTCTCCTGCGATAGAGAGATTTGCCGCCGCTCAAGTTAAAAAGTTTGCTAAAGAATCTCCTCTCGCTTACGAAAAGACAAAACGCATCCATTTGCTCAGTTCATTTTTGTCATCGTGGTTTGCCGGTGAAGAAATGCCCGTTGATCTTGGCGATGGCGCAGGAATGAATTTGTTGAATTTGAAAACGTGTTCGTGGGATGAAGAGATTTGCAGTGCAGTTGCGGACGGGTTGATTGAAAAGTTACCGGGAATCGCGAAGGATTTTTCATCGTCTGCCGGCAAACTTGCGAAGCGTTTTGAAAAGTATGGTTTGCGCTCTGGAATTCCGGTAGTCCCGTTTACTGGCGACAATCCCGCTTCCTTAGTGGGATGCTTTGCGGAAAAACCAGGAGTTGCGGTGATTTCTCTTGGTACGAGCGATGTGTTTTTCGCCGCCATGGACACGTACAAAATAGATCCTGACGGATATGGACACGTGTTTGGAAATCCTGCCGGCGGCTTTATGTCTCTTTCATGCGTGAAAAACGGTTCTCTTGCCCGCAATCGCATCAGGGAAGAGTTAGGGGTCGATTGGAAGTTTTTTGATGAAACGGCTTTTGAGCGCACTCCTCCAGGCAATAATGGCAAAAGAGCGTTTCCGTTCTTTGAAGAAGAGATAACTCCCAAACATTGCGCATGCGGGATAGATGCTTCTTTCGACTGGGAAAAAGCCTCATCGGAGGAGAAGATTCGCGCGATTGTTGAAGGTCAGATTTCTAATTTGCGAGAGCGTACACGCTGGATTGGTGATTTTGAAGAAATCAAATTAACGGGAGGCGCTTCGCTTTCAAAAGGTATTCAGTCTGTGGTGGCTGATATCTTTGGGGCTAAAGTGTCTGCAATTGATGTTGTTCATTCCGCCGCCGTTGGTGGCGCAAGGCTAGCAGAAAGAGGGGTACAATAATGGCGATAATAGACTGGCTCGTTGTTTTAGGATATTTTTGCATTTTGGCAATCGTTGTGTTTGCCACAAAACGTAAACAGGAAACGGGAGAAGATTTCTTTCTTGGCGGCAGAAATGTCGGCTGGCTTGCAATTGGCGCTTCAATTTTTGCGGCGAATATCGGTTCGGAGCATTTAATCGGCCTTGCAGGTTCAGGGGCATTGAATGGTCTATCGCTGTCGCACTTAGAATTTCACGCATGGATAATCATCATGATGAGTTGGGTGTTCCTGCCGTTTTACTACAAAAGCGGCGTATCCACTATGCCTGAATTCTTGGAACGGAGATATGGTGAAAGGGCACGATGGATTCTCTCGCTCGTATCTTTGGCGGCTTACGTTCTTACAAAAATTTCAGTGACTGTTTTTGCAGGCGCGTTGTTCTTTGAAGTAATGATGCCGGAAGTGCAGTTGACTATCGGCAATACTGTGATTTCCAGTTTCTGGATAGGTGCTATAGCGACAGTCACTTTAGCTGGCATATATTCGTCGTTTGGTGGATTAACGGCAGTCGTTTATACGGATTTGGTTCAAACGGGCATTATCCTTGTGGGGACGTTGTCTGTAACGGCTTTTGCGTTGTATTATCTCGGAAATAGTGGTGTCGCGCTTGCCGATGGATCTACGTCTGCAAGTATCGCGGACGGATGGCAGGTGTTAAAAGAAACAATCAAGTCTACAGGCAATACGGAACAATTTGCTCTATGGCATTCTCTTACCCACAAGGTATTCCCCTGGCTTGGAGTCGCCGTCGCTTCCGTCACTATCGGCGTGTGGTATTGGTGCACAGACCAGTTTATCATCCAGCGCACGCTTTCCGCAAAGAATTTGACGCATGCACGCCGCGGCGCTATTTGGGGTGCCCTTTTAAAACTCGCTCCCGTATTCCTCTTTCTCGTGCCTGGTATGTTAGGCTTTGCCTTGCATCATAATCAAGTCAAAGTGGGGGATGGAGTTTTTGCAATTCAGAAAAAAACGATAGAACTCAATGTAAAAGACGGCAAGGTGTTTGAAGAAATTGTTGACGGCAAGAGCGTAAAAGTCGTCTATGGAATTGACAATGCCCACAAACTTAAACGGTATGAAATTGTTGAAAAGGACGCTTGTAAAGAGGGGACTGCAAAGGCTCTCAAGGCGTATATTGAAAAGGGGGAGGATGGAACCGTCAAATATTTCTCCATGGATATCGACGGAGATAAAGTATTTCCTACCCTCGTACAATCGCTTCTGCCTAAAGGTTTCCGTGGACTTGTGGTTGCAGGGATGATTGCTGCTTTAATGAGCTCTTTGGCATCGTTGTTTAATTCCGTTTCCACTCTCTTCACGGTTGACGTATATCAAAAGCTAAAACCCGAAGCAACTCCGCAAAAATTAGTTAAGGTGGGCAGAGCAACGACCATTGCGATGACTATTCTTGGAATTGTCTGGGTTCCGATAATGAAAGCTATTTCAGGCGGCGGGCTTTATCAATATATTCAAGCCGTACAATCATTCCTCGCTCCTCCCATCGTGGCAGTTTTCGCATTGGGGATTTTCTGGAAAAGAGTCAATCTCCGCGGCGCGTGTTGGGGGCTGGGGCTTGGCTTTACGCTCGGAATGGCAAAACTTACGGCAAACGCCATTTGGGGTGGAGCGCAAGGATTTGCATTGATCCAAGATTACTATTTTTCGGGGATTTTGCTCGGAATAAGCATTTTGATCGTTGTAATCGCCTCGTTTACTGCTCCTGCTCCTTCTATGGAAAAATTAAACGGACTTAATTTCCAATGCTTAGACGAGAAATATCGCAAGGAAAATAGAGAGTCCTGGTGCTGGATTGATGTCCTTTGTTCGACAATAGTCATTTCGTTTGTCGTTTGGGCATACATTTACTTTTGGACGTGGCTTGATTAGCACCGTCCAAAAGGTTCGCCCTGGATACCATTTTTTTAATTTTCCACTTGCTTATTTTTAAAAAATTCAATAAAATTATTGTATGTTATTTTCTTCAAAACTTAGAGCTCTTTTTTCCGTAGATATCGGTATTGACCTTGGCACGGCAAATTCGCTTGTGTTCATAAGGGATCGTGGCATTGTGCTCCGCGAGCCTTCGGTTGTTGCCATTGCGGGTGATAATTCAAAGCGTGTCCTTGCTGTAGGTGACGAGGCTAAGCGTATGCTTGGCAGAACACCTGGCAATATCGTTGCAATTCGTCCTATGAAAGCAGGCGTAATTGCTGACTTTGATATTACGGAAGCGATGTTGCGTTACTTTATAAATAAAGTGCGTCCGAAAAACTTTTTTGCGAAAAAGTATTTTAAACCACGTGTTGTTATTGCAGTTCCGGGCGATATCACAGAAGTGGAACGGCGCGCAGTTGAAGAAGCGGCAAAGGCTGTAGGTGCAGGAGAAGTGATTTTGGTTGATGAACCAATGGCGGCGGCTATTGGTGTAGGATTGCCTGTATCGGAACCAGCGGGCAGTATGATAGTTGATATCGGCGGCGGCACGTGCGAAGTTGCAATTATTTCGCTTGCCGGCATAGTTCATAAGCATAGCGTCAGTTCGGCAGGTGATGCCATGGATGCGTGTATTATGGAATATATGAGACGCGTTTACAATCTTTTGATAGGTGAACGTACCGCTGAAGAAATTAAAATGGAAGTCGGCTCCGCATTTCCGATGGAAAAGGAAATGACGATGGATGTGCGTGGGCGCGACATTGTTAGAGGTTTGCCAAAAACCATGACGATTACTTCCGAAGAAATTCGGGATGCTTTGAAATCTCCAGTGTCCAATATTGTTGAGGCTATTCGCAGTACTCTTGCCGCGTGTGAACCTGAACTTGCCGCAGACCTTGTCGATCGTGGCATTGTTCTTTCCGGCGGCAGCTCGCAGTTGCGAGGATTGGATAAACTTATATCGAAGGAAACGGGGCTTCCCGTAACTGTAGCGGACGACCCATTGTCTGCCGTTGCGGAAGGCACGGGTGTGATGGTTGGATCGATTGAGTTTTTAATGAAGAGCAAGAAAGCGATCTGATTTGGTTAAAGGCATTCCTCTCATAATAACAGGAGAGGAAATTGCTTAAAGGACGATTATTTATAACGATAGTCACAGCCGTTACGGTTGTGGCTTTGTGGGTTATTTTTGGTAGATCGGCGGCGATTGAAACGGTATATCCTGTTGAAAATGGTCGCAATTGGTTTTATCGTTCTGTTGTTTCCCCTGTAAAAGCTGTTTTTCATCCTATGGCAGTTGACGCTGAAAACAGGCGTCTTAAAGCTGAACTTGAAAAAAACAAAATCAATCGCACAGTTGTAGATAATTTGTTGAACGAGATGGTTCGTTTGCGCAAGGCTTTGAATTATCCTCCTTCAAAAGATTTTACGAGCTGGATTGCCTCTCCCGTATTGGGGTATGGTGGCGCGATTGGCGCTTCTGGAATGATGCGGGTCGGGAAGGGCTCTCTCGATGGAGTTTCTGTGGGGTCTGCTGTAGTAGTTCCAGATGGAATAGTTGGAAGAGTTGTTGAGGTAACTCCGCATACGGCCGTTGTTCGCCTTATAACGAGTGACTCTCTCAGGATTTCATGCGAGGTTGAAAGTAACGATCCTCAGTTTGGAAAGGTGAGAGGCGTCGTATATGGCGGCTCAATGACAAAACTTTTCGGTGACAAGTCGGCAACGGTTCAATACTGTGTAAATCCGCTTGTCGTAAGGCATCTTAACCGTGATATTTCAATCCCGTCACGTGCACGAATTGTGACGAGCGGGCTAGGTGGAGTGTATCCTAAAGGATATCTCATTGGATATTTGGTGGATGAAGTTAAAAAAGATGAAACCGGGTTGGAGCGAGAGGGAATGGTTATTCCTTCGGCAGACCTTGCAGCGTTAGAGGACGTGTTTATCCACCGTGAGAAATAAATTCGTCCATATCGCCTTCTCTGTGTTGAGTATCGTCATTTCTGCGGCATTGCAGGATATGGCCTTGCCGATATTTGGAATAAAGCCTCCGGTTATTCTTGCCGTTACTTTATTTACGATTATAAAAAGTGTCGCAGATGAGCGTTCGCAAGTAAATTTTAGAATGGTGAATTTCAAGTGGCTCTTTTTCGCATTGATTGCAGGAGCGATGACTGACGCGATAGGCTCATTGCCGTCGGGGTGTGCAGTCGGATTTTTCTTGATTGTAAGTATTGCCGTGCGTATTACGAGCCGTGTATTGGAAGAAGTCTCTCGTGTCGTCACGGGATGGCTCGCGCTTGTAGTGGCGACGCCTATTTTTATGACATGGATCGATGTATGGGGCGTTTCTACTTACGTTTCCGATTCTCCTTTCCGAGCATTACTTGCGATTGTTCCCGCTGCGCTTACCGGGTTTGTAGTATTCCCTTTGATGCAGTGGATTGAAAAAGCAGTCGGTTTAGACATTAAATCACAGGGGGTGATATCGTGAAAGAAAAAGAATTCACACCCTTGCAAGCTCCGCCGCTATTCGTTCTTTTTGTCGGAAGTGTTTTTGTTGTCGGCTTTTTAGTCCTTGCAATCGCGCTTTTCAGAATCCAAGTGAGAGACGTCGCCGAATTTACCGAAAGCCAGGTAAAGCAGACTTTCCGTTCTATGCAGGTGCCTGGATTGAGAGGGCGTATATTGGACCGTAATGGTGTAGCGCTCGCTGATTTGCGTCCAAGCCACGATATCGTCTGCAATTTGGAGGAGTTCCATTCCGGCAGTGACTCAAATAAAATTTCTGCAATCGAAAAATCAATTGAGTCTTTAGAAAAGGTCCTTAAAAAAGAATCGACGTTGACCCGTAAACAAATCGTCAGACACTACCATCAATCGCGCGCAATTCCTTTAGTCGTCTTTCGTAATGTTGACGATGAAATCTTTGCCCGATTTGTGGAAAACGCATATAATTTCCCCGCGTTTTCAGAGTCGGTGAAAGCAGAGCGCGTTTATCCGTACGGTTCGCTTGCCTCTCACCTTATAGGCTATACGGGGCGCGACCGTCCTGATTCAGGTAATGAGTTTTTTCACTATTACGAGAAAGAGTTGAAAGGGCGCAGCGGTTTAGAATTGTTTTACAATGGGTATTTAAGCGGCGTGACGGGGGTTCGCAACATCCGTGTTGACGCAAGAGGCTTTAAGCCGTCAAAAGCAAAACGCGATTTGATGAACGGGGACGTTGAATATCGCGAAGCGTCTGCCGGGCCCGACTTGTCTCTCACAATTGATTTGAATTTGCAAAAAGTTGTAGAGCGCGAGCTTAATGGTCTTACGGGTGCGGCTGTTGTGATGGATCCGCGTAATGGTGAAATCTTGGCGATGGTGTCAGCTCCGTCTTACGACCTCAATGATTTTGTCCCATTCCTTTCAATGGAAAAATTTGAGCGTTATTCAAACGATCCGGCAAAACCTCTTTTAAACCGTGCGATTACAGGTACTTATGCGCCAGGCTCCATTTTTAAACCTATAACTGCTCTTGCCGGTCTTAAGCACGGCTATCCAGCCGACAAAACGTACGATTGCAAAGGTATTTTTGTATTGGGAAATCTCCGTTTGCACTGTTGGGACCGTTATGGTCACGGAGAAGTAGGTTTGCATGATGCAATAAAAACTTCATGCAACTCGTTTTTCTGCAACCTTGGAAGAGTTGTGGGTACGAATGATTTGATAGCTGCTGCAAAATCGTTCGGACTCGGGAAAAAGACGGGAATTGATTTGCCTGGAGAGGCTGCGGGAGTTGTCCCGGACGGTACGTGGAAAATGGATCATTGGGACGAGCCGTGGTATCCTGGAGATACGTGTCAGATGTCGATCGGTCAGGGGATGCTTCTCATAACGCCTCTGCAAATGGCGGTGATGGTTTCGGCGTTGGCAAACCGCGGAAAAATCTACAAGCCGTATTTACATAAAAAAACCGACGCCTCGCAAATTGAGTGTGTTTCTACACTGCCGTTTAGCCAAGAGCATTTGGAGATTGTGCGAAGCGGAATGCGCGCCGTTGTTGAGGAGGGGACGGGACGCAGAGTTTTGATGCGTTATCCAGATCAGTCTGTTGTGGGAGCAGATCGCAAAAAAAGGTTCTTGCTTAAAGTGAATTGCGCGGCAAAAACGGGTACGGCTGAAATCGGACGCGGAGTAACGCGGCGTAAAAACACGTGGGTTGTGGCATTTGCTCCGTATGACAATCCGACGATTGCTCTTGCGATGCTCGTTGAAAGAGGGGATTCTGGCGGCAAAACTGTTGCTCCAAAAGTCCACAACATATTGTCTTCCATATTTGGCGAAGATGAATATCGCCTTATGCGTAATGGCGAACTTCAGAAAGCGGGTGAAGAAGAATGAAAAATCTGCTTTCTAAATTGAAAAAGCTTGATTACATAATGTTTGCCTGTGTAATTGCATTGATTGTAATGGGCGTTGTGTTCGTGAAATCTGCGGGATCGGCGAGAGCATCCTTGGCGTTGCAAAATCTTTGGCAAGGGCACGCCATGGCGGCGACTCTCGGGGTATTTCTTTATCTGTTCCTTTCAGTGATAGATTATCGCAAACTTTTGTTTTGGACGGCAAAACCGTTTTATATAATTTCTCTCGTGATGTTAGTTGCAGTTCTCATCGTCGGTACCGACAGGTTTGGTGGACGGCGTTGGCTATGGTTTTTCCAGCCGAGCGAGGTGGCTAAACTTGCGGTGATAATGGTAGTAGCTCAAATTTTCAGCAGGATTGTAACACCATTGAAAAACAGAATGAAATTTGATGATGCAAAGTTAGTTCAATTTGAAGGGTTTAAAGCCTTTGCCGCAGGGATGGCTCTTTTGGGAATACCTGCATTCTTGATTTTGTGCGAGCCTGATTTAGGAACGACTCTCGTATTGATTCCTGCGGTGATAATGATGATTTTGGCGTCACGATTGTGTACGCATTGGATTATCGGAATGTGTCTTATAGGTGTTATTTCTGCGGGGCTTGTCATAGGGACTGTGTGGACGGCAGAGAATTCAACACCTGAAAAGCGCGATGCGATTTACGCAAAACTTCCGTTGAAGAATCATCAGATAAAGCGTTTGCGCGTATTTATTTCTCCGGAGGCGGACATTCACGGAGTTGGATATAATTTGCGCCAATCAATTATTTCAATTGGTTCAGGTTCGTTGAAAGGAAAGGGAATCGGCAAGGGAGAGCAAAAGGCTCTCGGCTATTTGCCTCCTGCCGTATCTTTGAACGATTTTATTTTTGCTGTTCTTGCTGAAGAAGTCGGCTTTATGGGGTCGTTGGCGATGTTGCTCCTTTTTGCAGTCCTTCTTTTGAGAGGTCTCAAGGCTGCATTTGTATGCGACGATCCTAAGGGACGACTGCTTGCAGTTGGAATAGTGACGTTGATTTTCTGCCACGTTTATGTGAATGTGGCGATGAATATCGGCTTAATGCCCATTACGGGCTTGCCGTTACCGTTTATAAGCGCGGGACGCACATTTCTTATCGTCGTTTTAGTGGCGTTGGGAATGTTGCAAAGTGTCGCTGTGCATGGAAGGAAAATAAAAACAAAATCTTTAACTGAAATTGAATGAGGTAAAACAATGTTTAAGAAGTTAGCAGAAAAAGTAGAACACACGATCAGTGTCGTGATGGGATTGTTCAAGAGAGACAAAGTAAAGCGTGAAATCATCGTAAATGTGGAACGCCTTGAAACCCGTGTGGCTGTTGTGGAAGACGGTCGCTTAGAGGAATATATGGTGGAACATCCAGAAGAAGAACGCCTTGTCGGAAGTATCTTCAAAGGACGCATCCAAAATCTGGAAGATGATTTGCAGGCGGCATTCGTCGATATCGGGCTTAAGAAAAACGCGTTTCTCCATTATTGGGACATGACTCCCGATTGCGATGCGTTTCTCGATGAAGACGAAGATGATTCTTCAAAAAATCCAAAGAAGAAACGCCATGTGCTCAAGCTTACGAATGAAGAAATCCATAAGAGATTTGCTCCAGGTACGGAGATTATCGTCCAAGTGACGAAAGGTCCTATTTCTACGAAGGGCCCGCGTGTTACCGCAAACCTTTCCATTCCTGGGCGTTATTTAGTGATGATGCCGGGAACGCAAACAAGAGGGGTCTCCCGTAAAATCGGCGATTCCCATGAACGCAAGCGTTTGAAAAATATTCTCGACAAGCTCCTTCTTCCTGAAGATGTCGGAGTAATCGTCCGTACGGCGGGCATGGGTGCAACTCCACGCGCGTTCGTGCGCGATCTCCGTAATTTGCTTGAAAGCTGGAAGGAACTTCAAGGCAACGTCAAGAACCTCCGCACTCCTTGTTGCGTGTATCAGGAACCAGGGCTTGTCGAACGCGTTATCCGCGATTGGCTCACGGAAGATTTTGAAACCGTTCTTATCGACAATGAAAAATCGTATGAAGAAATGCGTGATATCGCGGCAAAGATTTCGCGTCGCGCAAAGAATAAAGTCCGCAGATATGACGGATGGGCAAATATCTTTTCGCACTTTGGTCTCGATCGTCAGTTGGATGAAGCTTTTAGAAGAAAAGTCTCTCTCAAGTCTGGCGGCTATTTGGTGATTGACGAGACGGAAGCCCTTATTTCCGTTGACGTCAATACGGGTCATCACAAGGGTAACGGCTCGCAGGAAGAAGCTATTTTGAATGTAAATATTGAAGCGGTCGAGGAAGTTGCGCGCCAACTCCGTCTCCGTAACATCGGCGGACTTGTCGTTCTCGATTTGATCGATATGAAGTCACGTAAAAACCAGAATCAAGTTTACAATGCGTTGAAGGCAAAACTCCGTCGCGATCACGCGCGTACGAATGTGTTGAAAATTTCAGAGTTGGGGCTTTTGGAAATGTCTCGTCAGCGTCAAGAGGAATCCATCCTTTCAATGCTTTCATCGAATTGCCCTTGCTGCAACGGCCGCGGCATTGTAAAGTCGCCGTTAGCTGTATCTATCGAATTGCAGAGAGAACTCCATGCTATTCTCCGCAAGGCGGCTCTTGATAAACGTAAAGTCCTTCTTAAAATCATCGTTTCTCCCGCTGTAATGCAGCGTTTGCGCACGGAAGATTCGCGAATTTTATCAGAAATTCAAAATAAATACGGTACGCGCCTCACATTCGTTTCGGAATTAAATCGTCATCCAGAATCATTTTCTATTTTGGATTCTGAAACAAATCATATATACTATACTACGGGCGGAAGAAGTGTCGTCCAAGGAAAGGTATCTTAAAAATGAGAAAAATAAATATTGCATTGATTGCAACGGTAGTGTCAGGTGTTTCGATGGCACAATATTTAGACGTTATGTCTTCAAATATCAACTCGCCGATCGAAGAAAAGCCAACGCCGATGTCGGATAAGATGCAAATTACCGGCGGCTATTTTTCAGGCAACAAAAGAACCGGTGAATTGACGGCTACCGGTGGTGTTACTGCAGCATCTCTTCCTTTTCTTTACAAGTCGGATTCTTTGACACGTGATATGTTTGGAACTGTCCGATTCGGAAAAGATGCCGTGACGACAACGTGTACGAACGATTTCGATCATTTGCACTGGAAATTAAAAGGTACCTTTTCATACGCCGAAGACAGCTCCAAGATGATGACTAACTCCTACCTTCATTTAGTGGCTGGCGGCCCCGTCAATGAAGGCAAGAGAGCAATGCTCATTCAAGATGCCTGGGTTTATTTATACGATATCCCGGTGATGTGGATACCTTATTGGTATTACCCGATGGACACTAATTACGGCTATCGTGTATTGCCGGGATATACGAGCCGTTGGGGTGCTTATCTCAAAACCGGCTATGTTTATAACATCATGAATGAAGGTCTTGACGACAAGGTCGGTTTTGGCGGATCTACGTATTTGGATTTGCGCACTAAAAACGGTATTGCAGTAGGGCAGACCATCCGTTGGCATTTGCGTAATTGGGGGCATGGTAAATTTAAAGTCTACCACGCCTGGGACGATGATTACGATCGTTATGAAAGACATTGGACGCGCGACAACTCTGACCGTAACTTCAATTACCATAACTGGAGTAGCGAGGTAAATAGAGAACGTTATCGCCTCCTTCTCGAGCATTACGGTGATATAACTCCGCGCGATACGCTTCGTGTACACGGTTCGTATCTTTCCGACTCTTATTTCCTTTATGATTTCTTCAGAGGGGATGAAAGATACGAATCAGTTCCTTACAATGAAATTTCATACGAGCATCGCGAAGACGATTGGTCAAGCGGCGTTTCTATTTCAGGGCCTTTAAACGAGTTTTACGGTGGTACAGCCCGTTTGCCTGAATGGTGGATTGCCGTAAATCCAATGCCTGTTTTCGATTTGCCATTGACGTATGAATCGCAAACACGTGCAGGCTTTTTGAATCGCGACTATGCGCAAATTTCCAAGGACGCCGATTGGGGCTTTAGATATACTCCATTCATCGGTCCTGATGGAAGAGGTGCAAGTTATCAGGCATTCCGCTTTGATTCAAGTCATCGTGTCGCCGCTCCATTCAAGGTTGCAGATGTCCTTTCACTCGTACCACGCGCAACTTATCGCGGAACGTATTGGAGTGATTCGGGCGATATGTCAAAACTTGCAGACGGCCTTACTTGCGCGTCAGGAGACGCCCTTTACCGCAATATTGCAGAGGTAGGCATAACGGCGTCTTCCCGTGCGTCCGCATGGATTACCGAAAACTGGAAGCATACGTTTGAGCCTTACATTGATTATTCGTATCAATACGTTGAAACATCTTCCGCTCGCGGAAAGAGGGCGTACATTTTCGATTCGTATGACGGGGTTACGGATTGGCTTGAACAATTTGGTTTTGAGGGCCGCTCCCTTCCATACAATTGGCACGGAGTCCGTCCAGGTTTCCGTAACTATTTCCAGGAAAAGGATGAAAACGGTGTCGTGAGAACCGTTGCCGATTTTGATGTTTACGCGGCAATTCCATTTGAATCGTATAAGCATTACGGGCGCAATGCAAATATTAACGGTTACTCGATATATGGTTATCCCAAGGATAATGACGACCTTCGTTATGGTGAAACGGGTGATGTGTATCCTGGTATTCGCGCACGCGTAAGTCCGTGGCGTAATGTGATGCTCGCGTCCCGCGTAGAATACGATGTGCAAAACGACAATGTCGCATACGCCGATTTTGTAATGAAGCACAATATTTTCGAATCATTCTCATACACGATTGGTTACATCGGCCGCGATCACCGTATTTGGGATTACTTGCCCTATACCGTGCACGATCGTTGGAATTGGGAAAAGACGAGTATCGTACACGTAGGGTTTGAACATAAAATCCTTGAAAACCTTATTTGGGCTCCATACCTTCGTTACGATTGCCGCTTGAGCGATGTCGAAGAATGTGGTGTGTGGTTTGATATATTAACCGACTGTATCGGCTTTAGAACGTCAATTGTTTATGAAAGTGATTATGTCCGTATTGACGGATCGAAGCAGAGCAATGATTTCAGCGTCGCATTTTATATCTACTTGAGAGCATTTGGCTCTGCCGGCGCTTTTGATCTTGTAAACTTCTAATGAGGAGATGATTATGAAAGACGATACGAAAAAGGTACTCCTTGATCAATTGACTAACGAGCTTACGGAAGCTGCCGTATATTCTCGTCTTGCTGAGATGGAAAAGGACGAAAAAAATAAAGAAATCCTCAAGCAAATCAGTTTAGATGAGGCTGCTCACGCCCGCGTGATTGCAGGGATATTGGGATGTAGCGCTCGTCCATTGATGTTCAAGGTGAAAAGGATTGTCTTTTTCGCTCGTCTTTTCGGCATCACATTTACTCTAAAGGCTATGGAAAACGGCGAGAATGCCGCGAGTAAAACTTATCGCAAGATAGTGCCGGAATATCCAGAGCTTGCCGCCATCGCCGATGACGAGGACCGCCACGAAGAAGAACTTATCGGGATGCTTAACGATGAGCGCTTAAACAATATGGGGGCAATAGTTTTAGGGCTTAACGATGCGCTTGTTGAATTAACGGGTGCGCTTGCAGGTTTTACATTTGCAATCGGCATTACATCTAAAATTGCAAAGCTTGGATTGATTACAGGTTTTGCCGCAGCAATGTCAATGGCGGCTTCTGCATTTTTATCTGCGCGTGCAGACAGTGAAGCCGGTAACGGAGAAGAAGAGGGGGATGGGAAGAGTGCGATAAAGACGGCTGCCTATACTGGTATAGCATATATTCTTACCGTTTTTATTCTCGTAACTCCGTATGTGGTATTGTCAAGTGCAACGGTAGCTCTTGGAGTGATGCTTCTTTGTGCATTTGGAATTATCGCCTTCTTTAACTTCTATCTGAGCGTTGCCCGCGGAACGTCTTTCATCAAGGGCTTTTCCGTAATGGCGGGAATTTCTACCGTCGTTGCATTGATTTCATACGCGTTTGGATATTTCTTGCGATAATATTTGGTATGGTGTTGGTATTTCGAATAATTCACCGCCGTATCTTCTGATTTTTTTAAAACAACTATTTGAAACAACTTCTTAAATTAGCGGGCAACCGCCCGCCAATTTAAGAGCCGTGCAGTTGCACGGCGAAAAAGTTGTTTTATCAGTTGTCCTTGTTGTTTCCAATCTTAAAACATCGTGTCTGTCACCATATCAACATTTTCGGCGGTCGCGGGGCGACCGCCCTACCATTGAAAATTGGAAATTGGAATTGGCAACATTATCAACTGGCAACTTTTTCTCTCAAGCTCTCGTCAGAGTTCAAAAAATGGGTAAACTCTAGCAATGAAATAAGTAGTGTTTTTAGGGGTGGTATGGTATAATTGTTAGATAGAATTTTTGCTATTGATAGTAAAATTAAGGAAATAAAAAAATGAAAAAAAATGTAGTATTTCTATTGAGTGTAATGGTTTTGAATGCCGTATTCGCTACGGGATTTGAAACACAGGTTTGTTCGCCAGATGGGCGCAATGAAATAAAGTTATATTTAAAGCCTCTTGCCTATGAGGTAAAGCGTGATGGAGTTACTCTCGTTGAAAAGAGTCCTATTTCATTAAGCATTGTAGGCTCTACATTAGGAGAGGGTGTTTCACTTAGCAAGAACGCTCAGGTTTCGTGTGGTGAATATTCTGGAATTGTTGAAACTCCCATTTATAAAAGAGACAAGGTTGATCTTTCTGCAAAGTGGGCGTTTGCCGATTTCGGCGATTGGGGCGTGCGAATCGTTGCCCGTAATGATGGTGTTGCGTATCGATTTGAAACAAAAAAAATAACATCAATCAAAGTGACAGGTGAAAACGTAACTCTTAAATTGCCAGATCCCGCGGCAAAATGTTGGACTTGCATTACCGACAAATTCGGATGCGAAGAAGTGCCACATAAAACACTTTTAGCTAAGGATATCGCAACTCCAAATAAGAAAATGATCTATCTTCCTTTTGTCTATTCTGTCGGCGGTAAAATGGTTGCGGTTACCGATTCAGATGTAAAGGATTATCCAGTTTTATATTTCAAACGTTCAAAAGATGAAGGCGCCGTATTTGAATCGTATTTTTCAAAGTGGCCCAAGAAAACCACCCACGTCACGAACGAAGACGGATGGGGAAAACATAAAGATATTGAAAGTGGCGGCCGTTGGGTTCGTATTGTGCAAGAAAGCGATTATCTTGTAGAAACTGAAGGCAAGCGTACCTTCCCATGGCGCGCCTTTGTACTCACAGATGAAAAGGACGCGTCCTCGCTTCCAACTGCTGATATAGTTTGGGCGCTCGCTCGTCCTGCTCAAAAGGATCACGATTTTTCGTGGGTAAAGCCAGGTAAGGTTGCATGGGATTGGTGGAATGCGTTTGATAACCTTGGGTACAAGGGATGTACGACTAAAACATATGAACGCTTCATTGATTTTGCCGCTAAAAACGGCGTTGAATACGTTATCTTCGACGAAGGCTGGAGCGAACATCTCAATGTGTGGAAATATAGCCCAAAGGTTGATGTCCCATACTTGGTTGATTATGCAAACAAGAAGGGCGTAGGCATTATATTGTGGATTGCATGGGCACAGGCTGTCAATGATGAAGCTCGTGTCGTTGAATATTTTGCAAAGCTCAAAATCAAAGGCTTCAAAGTTGATTTTATGGATCGTGGTGATGCTCAATGCGAACAATTCCTTTGGAAGTTTGCAGAAGAATGTCGCAAGGCAAAGCTGATGGTTGATTATCATGGTGTTCATCGCCCGACAGGTATGTGCCGTGCATATCCGAATGTAGTAAATTTTGAAGCTAATCATGGCCTTGAAAATATGAAATGGTTCCGTAATAATTATGATTTCATGGACAATGATATCGGGACATATTATTTGCGTATGACGGCAGGAGCGCTGGATTATACTCCAGGCGCAATGGACAATGTCGCAATAGGCAAATACAAAGGACATACAGTTAATCCAGGTTCTGTAGGTACGCGCTCGCGCCAAATGGCATTGCTTGCAATATATGAAGCGCCATTGCAAATGCTTTGCGATTCGCCGACGAAATACGAAAAGAATATGGAATGCTTCCGCTTTATGGCGTCAATCCCAGTCGTTTGGAGTGAATCAGTAGCCCTTGGTGGACATCCCGATACTTATGTTGCGATTGCACGTAAGAGCAAAGATGGCGCATGGTATGCTGCTGCAATTTCCAATTCACAAGCTCGTGAAATTGAAATCGATACATCCAAGTTTCATGAAAAGGGTGATTGGCAGGCGGAAATCTTCCGTGACACGCTTGACGGTGATGTCAATCCTGCTAAATACATTCACGAAACAAAGAGCGTAAAAAGCGGAGAAAAAATTTCTTTCAAGACGGCTCCTGGCGGCGGTTATGTAATTAAATTTACAAAGCGCTGAAAAATGATGCCGATAGTAAGTAATATTTATAAAGGAGAAGAAAGTGAAATTAAAACAAGCATTTGTCAATGGCGAGCCTATCGCTCGCGAAGCGGTTCAATTTGAGTTGGATAGACTCGTTCAATTCTACGTTTCTCATGGAATGAAGCCTGAAGAAGTACGTAAAAACCTCGATACTTTTGCGAAAAACGCGCAGGAACAGGCTATCGGCACAAAGCTTATGTTTGATCGCGCGAAAGAACTCGATATCGCCGTTCCAGAAGAAATGGTCGATGCAAAACTTTTGCAGGTTATTCAGCAGCTCGGTGGACGTGATAATTTCGTAAAAGCTCTTGCAGAGCAAAAGACATCTGAAGAACAGTTCCGCGAAAATTTGAAATCGGGATGCCGCGTTGATATGATAGTTCAGCAGGCTGTCAGCGAAGTTCCAGAACCGACGGAAGATGAAATCAATCAATACTACGAACAAAATCGTGACAAGTTTGTTCGCGACGAGCAGGTTCTTTGTCAGCACATCCTCATTAAGACAGAAGGGTTGGACGCGGCTGACAAGGCAGAGGCTCTTGAAAAAATCAAAGACATCCGCAAGAAAATTCTCTCTGCAGGTGATGCCGGAGAAATCGGCCAGGCGTTCTCAAAGGCGGCAGCAGACCACTCCGATTGCCCTAGCGGCCGTGACGGCGGTAGTCTTGGATGGTTTGGTCGTGGAATGATGGTCCCTGAATTCGACCAGGCTTCCTTCTCAATGAAGTGCGGGGAAGTGTCTGACGTTATTGAAACTCAATTCGGTTATCACATCATCCTCAAAACCGACGAAAAGGCCGGCGGCCAATTGGAATTGACCGATGTCCACGCCCAACTCCGTGATCAATTGCGTCACGAAGCCCGCGGCCGTGCACTTGACGCATTCGTTGCGGAACTTCGCGAGAAGGCAACGATCGAATACCGCTAAGAAGAGAGAAAAAAATGCAACACGGTGAATTGTTCGATAAGGCGAAAAAGGTAATCCCAGGCGGAGTAAATTCTCCAGTCCGCGCATTTAACGGTGTGGGCGGAACTCCTGTATTTGTTGAGTCGGGCAAGGGTGCGAAAATTTACACAGCGGATGGACGCACCCTCACCGATTACTGTTGCAGTTGGGGGGCGATGATTTTAGGTCACGCTCATCCTGTAATCACAGATGCCGTAACATCGGCCTCGGGAAAAGGGACGACATTTGGTATCGCCACTCCCGCAGAAGTCCGCTTTGCAGAAAGATTGGTAGCTTTAGTTCCAGAAATGGAAATGGTTAGAGCCGTCAACTCGGGAACGGAAGCCGTTATGACGGCGTTGCGTATTGCCCGTGGTGTTACTAAGCGTAATATCATTTTAAAATTTGACGGATGCTACCACGGTCATTCCGATGCCGTTCTTGTAAAGAGCGGTTCGGGTATTTTGACAATGGGTTCTTCTTCCTCGGCGGGCGTCACGGATGGCGCGACTAAAGATACGATCGTCGTGCCATACAACAACTTGTCTGCTGTCGAAGAGGCCTTTTCGCAATACAAGGATTCTATCGCGGCGGTGATAGTCGAGCCTATTGCAGGCAATATGGGGCTCGTTAAACCATTGCCGGGATTCCTGAAAGGACTTCGTGAAATCACCAGAAAAAATGGGGCACTTCTCATTTGCGATGAAGTGATTAACGGTTTTAGATTTTCCTTTTCGAGTTATTCTTCTACTGTTGAAGGCGTAGATCCAGACCTTATCACGCTTGGAAAAATTATTGGCGGCGGATTGCCTCTTGCTGCAGTTGGAGGTAAGGCGAAATGGATGAAAGAGCTTGCTCCAGACGGTCCCATTTATCAGGCGGGAACGTTGAGCGGTAATCCTCTTGCCGTTGCAGCAGGGCTTGCTGTATTGGATGAACTTGAATCAAATTCTCCATATTCTAAGCTTGAAGAATACGGCTTGAAGATATCATCGGGAGTAAATAATATTGCGCAAGAATTTTCGTTGCCAATTCACTGTGTAAATGAAAAGGGCGTCTTTACTATTTTCTGTACAAAAGAGGAGATTACAGATTTAGTAACGGCAAAGAAGAGTGATACGTCTCTTTACGCAAAGCTTTTTCATGGCCTTTTAAATAAAGGCATTTACATTGCACCAAGTCAATTTGAATGTAATTTCGTTTCCGCTTCGCATACGATGGAAGATGTTGAATATTTTACAGCATCCTTTAAGGATGTATGCGAGGAAATTAAAAAAGAAGCTGAAGGGGGGAGATAAAATGTTTTTTGCACGAGCTGTATCCCTATTGGTATTTTCTTTTTCCTTATCACTTGTCGTCTTTTCCGATGTAAAAACGAACGTGTTGCCGTTAGACCGTTTTGCATTTGCCAATCAACTTGCCGAACGCCATCTTTACGCCGAAGCCCTTTTGGAATATGAGCTGGTGAAGGGTGTTAAGGAAATACCTCAAGATGAGTTGCTTTTCCGTATGGCCGAGGCGTATAGGGCATTAGGGCGCAAGACGCAGGCGTATAAATGTTATTCAGATTTGCTTTCATCTAATCCGCAATCTGTATATGCGGATTATTCTCGTTTAAATAGAGCATTGCTCGGGAGCGGTGAAACGCGAATTTCAGATTTAAAAGCGTTGAACCGTCAAGGTGTTTCAAATAAAATCCGCGCGACCGTTTTGTATTACCTTGGAGAGATTGCGCAAGAGGCGAAAAACAACAAAGAGGCTCTTGAATATTTTAACGAGTCTATCAAGCTTGGCGGAAAAGAAAAAGTTGCGGATCTGGCGATGTTTAAGAAGGGGACTGTGTTAAGTGAATCGTCTTCCCCGCAAGACCGCCGCCAGGCAATGTTTATGTATTATCAGCTTGCAGATTCAAACGATCGCCGCCTTGCGCAGGAAGCGTTGTTTTTTGCTGCAATGATTTCTTATCGTGAAGGGAATTGGCGGGAAGCAAGTATGTTGTTTCGCCGGTTGGCAAAAGATTTCCCCCGTTCTTCGCGCGTTAAGGACGCACGGGAATTTTCAACGTGGGCAGAATATCTTTCAGGTCAATATTCGGAAGCGTTGACAATGGCTGCATTTTTGCGTGATGATGGAAATGAAGACGGAGCATACATCGTTGCCGCGTCCCTTCGTATGCTGGAGCGCCTAAATGATGCGCTCGTTGCCTACGAATACGCTCTTGAAAAATATCCTCGTGGAAAATATGCAGATCGTGAATGGTTTGAACGCTTGACGATTCTTTCGTCTCTCAAGAAATCTCAAGCCGTATTGGACGAACTCGCCCAAAAGCCAAACCCTCCGAAGGAAACGAAAGATCGCGCGTGGCGTTTGGGATGCGAGGCGGCAATTGCCGTTACAAACTTTCCGCTTGCAGTTGAATTTGCAAAGCGTGTGACGTCAATAGATAAAAGTGAATTGGCTCCAAGCGCAATGCACCGTTTGGCATGGCTCTATGATGAAATGAAGATGTGGGATCAATCAGCAGAAACGTATCGTGCTCTTGCAGACAAATGGCCCAATGACAAGATGGCTCATCAAGCGCTCTTCCTTGCAGGTGTCAATGAAACCAAAGTCGGACGCTCAAAGCAGGCTCGGGCAAATTGGACTCGTCTTTTAGAACGTTATCCCAATTCGGCATTTGCCTCTGACGCTCTCTTTTTCAGAGCAATGGAAGAAGTTAAGGCAAAAGAGTTCCGAGCGGTCATTACATCTCTTCGTGAATTGATAAAACGTTTCCCCGATTACAAAAAACTTTCAGAATCTTATTATTGGCTCGGCATGGCGTCAAAGGCGATTTCCGACATTCCGGAAGCGGAAATAAATTTCCGTGAAGCGTTGAAACACGATCCGAATCCAGAATTTGCAAGAGAGATAAAACTTGAGTTGGCGTTTATCCTAAAGGAACGCGGCAAGGAAAAAGAGTCGGCAATTTTGCTTGCGGAGCTGCTTGATACGAAAATCGTCGACCGTTTGACACCTAACCGTCTTGCGTGGACGGCGGAAGCGTTGCTGACGGTTTCCAATGCCCCGCTTGCATTAAAGGCTGCTGAAATATTGGAAAAACGCAATGCGGACGCAACATGGAATCAAATTTCCGCGCATTTGGTGGGCGAGGCGCAACTCTGCCTTGGGAGGAAAGATGCCGCCGCTGCCGCGTGGTCTCGTGCTTTGGAGGCAAAGGCGCAAACGTCTGCCGGGGCTATGGCGGCACTTCGATTAGGGGTTTTTGAAATGGAAACGGGGAAATTTTCAAAAGCTCACGAGCATCTTTCCGACGCAGTCAATCGCGCAAGTTCATCAGAAATGGTTGCTATTCGCTTAAGGGCGTATGCGTCTTTGGCAAAGAATGAAGAAAATCGCGGTGATATGGACGCAGCGTTAAAATATCATATGGTCGTCGGAACGCTGTTCGATGAACCTGTATTGGTGCCGAAATCGTTAAAGGCCGCCGCCCAGATTTTACGTGCGCAAGGTAAGGGGGATGAGTCTAAGGCGTTGTTGGATGAAATGGCAAAACGCTACCCTAATGCAGTTGATAAGGAGGTGAAATAATGGACATTGATTTTGGTAAAGACAATGACCGTACGTCTTCTTCCGATTATGGTTTTTTGATAGTCGCGCTTCTTGTCGTTTCCGTCATTGCGCATATCGTTCTCTTGTATTTGGCAAGAAATTGCGTGTTTTTCAGCGTGGCGCTTCCTTCTTCCGCTCAACGCTCGTCCGCGGAAGTGGGTAAAATGAATGTTTCGCGGATGAACGAGGATCCTTTGAAGGTTAATGAGGAATTCAAGGGCCGTCCATTGAAAGCGCCTGACAAAGAAAAACAGGAAGAACGCATTGAACGCTTGACCGGAGAGGTGGGGCAAGGTGTTGCGCCAGATGCTCCGTCACGGATTGACGTCAATTTCGACTTGCCTGAAAGCGATTCTAAAAAGTTGGAGGTGTCTCCTGCAAATCTCGTTCCGAAATTGGATATTGCAGGTCTTTCGTTGAACTTGATGGATGAGAAACTTGTCACCAAGGAAAATACGATTGTCGTAAATTTGAAGCCGAAAATAACTTATGCCGATGCAAAGGGCGTATTTGATATTACCGCAACTGAAAAGCCGTCAGTTCACGCCGTGGGGTCGGCAGGATTGCCTATAAAGCCTTTCGGCAAGGATGACGAGCCAGGGTTCGTCTCAATGCCGCCTCCTCCTTTGCCTGACGTTACGCTTATGGCATTGCCTGATACCGGCAATTCAGGAAGCGGCAGCGAGGCAGGCTTTTCAGCTCTTGCGGCAGTCTCACAGTCGGTGTTGAGTGATGCGGAGAAAAACCGCAGAGATGCAATAGGTAATGTCGCATCTCAAATTGAATTACCTGATTCTGATTTACCTCCGCCGTCAACGCCGCAAGTTGATAAAAAAGTCGTGGCGCAGGAAAAAGAATCTGTTCGCCGTTTGCGTGACGAGTCAAAAGACAAGGCTGAAAGCTTTTCTCCGTTTGTGAATGTTGATTTGACGTATTGGAGCGATCCCGCGAAAAACGATGTTAAATATTTTAAGCTGCGTGTAGCATCTCGTGATGATAAGGCGCTCCCGACGATTCCAAAGGACGTCGTTTATCTGATGGACGTTTCTGGGTCTGTAGGCAGAGACCGCGTCAGATCGTGTTGTAAGGCGATTTCAAAGTCTATAAACATGCTTGGACCTCAAGACAGGTTCAATATCGTAAAATTCGCAAAACATTTTTCTTACGCATTCCCTGAGCGCTCGTGGCAGAAGGTTTCTCCTGGCTCGATCAATAAAGCCCAATCGTGGCTTTCTTCGGTGAAGGCTGGTGGAAATACCGATGTGTTTGGTACACTTGAAAGTATTTTGGCTCTGCCGCGCAATCCCGCTCGCCCCATGATTGCGTACGTTATTACGGACGGTGATGCGACGAGCGGTGTAATCAAGCCTGCTGAAATCATCACAAAGTTTTCAAAGCTCAACGGAGGATTGATTTCTGTTTACATGTATGGAGTCAAGGATAAATCAAACCGTTATTTGATGGATATGATCGCTCGAGGCAATCGCGGCGAATGGGTCGTCAATGACGCTGTTTTCAACTCGCACTCGCGTGCAGGAGATAAGCTTCCTTCGTTCACTGAAAAATTCAACAAGCCTCTTTTGACGGATATTGCAATTATGTTTACCGAGTCGTCAGGAGTTCAGGCGTATCCAAAGCTCGTATCAAATCTTTATGCTTCACAATCGATTGATATTTATGGGACGTGTCCTGCAAATCAAACGAAGCTCGTATTCTCTATGCGCGGATTGAATGCGACAAAAGCGTATGAACACCTTTTTGAGATTTCTTTTGACAAGGCTGAAGTCGGTAATGAAAGTTTGAAGAAGGAGTGGGCTCAGCGCAAGGCTCATGCGATGGTTGAGGATTACACTTTAAAACCGACAAAGAAAGTGCGAGACGAGTTGATTTCTTTTTCAAGCCGATATGAAATAGACGTTCCGTACAAAAAGGAGATAGTGAAGTGAGAAAAATCATTTTATCCTTTCTGTCGATTTGCTCTCTCTCTATTTCCTTTGCCGGCGAATGGAAGGGGCTTGACGACGCAAATTGGTATTCGGGGAAGAAATTGTCTCTTAAAGATTTGCGCCGCAAAATCATTATGGTTGAAGAGTGGGATTCGTCTGTTGACGCTTCGGAAACGATGGGTTTTGTGGAAAAATGTTATCGTGGGTACTCGTCACATCCGTTCGTTTTGATAGCTTCGCATAAAGGCGTGAAGGATGATGCGAAGGTTAAAGCGTCAATTGCCGCCAATTCATTGACGTGTCCTGTTTACCAGGGAGTTGAATATACATCCGCTCCGCAAAGCGGAAAAGTGCCGTTCATGTACGTTGTCGATACGTCGGGTAAAGTGATTTATTCAGGTCACGATAAGAACGAGGCGATTACGGCTGTAGTTAATGCGATTACCGATATGCCTATCCCAGGTGATTTGATTTCAGGCGTTTCGTTGAAAAAATTCCGCTCTCTCAAAAATAAAATCGCAATGGGCAAGAAGGTGGAAGGAGCATTGCTCTCGCCGGTGAAAGCCGCGCTCAAAAGTAAAAAGGCCGCTGAACGCGCAGAGGCTCAAGCTATTATCGATGCAATAGAAAAAGCGAAGAAAAATCTTGAAGAAGAAATCGAAGAGGAAAAAGCGGCAGGAGATTGTGCCGATAAAGGTATTTTACTTAGAGATATCCGTTGGCTCGTTACAACATGGCCGTCGGAGAAGGATAGGTATAAAGATGATTTTTCAAAATTATTAAAGGATCCCGAAGCAATACAAGGTGAAAAAGCCTGGTATGATTCTCAAAAGAAGAAAGCTAGAAGAAGGTAGTGTATGAAATTTGATTCTGTAGAAGATTGTCTTGAAGCGTTGCGTCGCGGTGAAATCGTTGTCGTGACTGATGATGAAGATCGCGAAAATGAAGGTGATTGTATTTGCGCCGCGCAATTTGCCACGACGGAAAACGTCAATTTTATGGCAACATATGCAAAGGGCTTGATTTGCATGCCGATGAGCGGCGCGTATTGCAGAAAGCTCGATTTGCCACAAATGGTGCCGACAAATACAGATAATCACCAAACTGCGTTTACCGTTTCAATCGACCATGTCGATACGACCACGGGCATTTCCGCTTTGGAGCGTGGATTAACTGCGCGTAAATGTGTAGAAGAAGGTGTGAAGGCCGCTGATTTCCGCAGGCCCGGACATATGTTTCCTCTCGAGTCTCGCCCAGGCGGCGTATTGCAGAGGGCAGGGCATACGGAAGCAACTGTTGATATGTGTCGTTTGGCGGGACTTGAAGAAGTCGGCCTTTGTTGCGAAATCATGAAGGATGACGGTTCGATGGCGCGAATGGACGACCTTGAAAAGTTCGTTGAAACCCATAAGTTGAAATTCTGCACAATCGCTTCTTTGATTGAGTATCGCCGTAAAAACGAAAAGCTTGTAAAGTGCGTGGAAGATGTTGATTTGCCTACGGATTACGGCCACTTCCGTTTGCTCCTTTTTAAGTCTATTCCAGATAACCTCGACCACCTCGCTCTCGTCAAGGGCGATGTAAAGGGCGATGAGCCGGTTTTAGTTCGCGTTCATTCCGAATGCTTGACGGGAGATGTGTTCGGTAGCGGTCGTTGCGATTGCGGACACCAGCTTCATACGGCAATGAGAATGATTCAAAAGGAAGGGCGCGGAGCAATTCTTTATATGCGTCAGGAAGGTAGAGGCATCGGTCTTGAACAAAAGCTCCATGCCTATCATTTGCAGGAGAATGGGCTTGACACTGTTGAGGCAAATATCAAGTTAGGCTTCCCTCCGGACTTGCGCGATTACGGAGCAGGGGCGCAAATGCTCGTCGATTTGGGGATTTCTAAAGTTAAATTACTTACGAACAATCCTTGCAAGATCAAAGGTCTTGCAGGCTATGGCATTGAAATAGTCGAGCGTGTGCCGATTGTCATTGAACCTACTGAACATGATAAACATTATCTCGATACAAAGCGTGAGAAAATGGGACATCTTTTTTAAGAGAGGAAAAGAAAATGGTTATTCTTCCAGCAATTGATTTAAAAGGCGGCGTATGTGTCCGCCTCAGGCAAGGTCGTGCAGATGATGTTACGACGTACAACCCCGACCCTTATTCACAAGCGCGCGATTGGCGTGAACAAGGCGGCGAGGAACTTCATGTCGTAGATTTGGACGGCGCTTTTGCAGGGACTCCCAAACACGCGGAAATCATCGCAAAAATTATCGAGGGTTTTGGCGGACCTGTTGAAGTGGGTGGTGGGCTCCGCTCCATGGAAGCGATTGAAGCTGTTATAAATGCCGGGGCAACTCGTGCCATCATCGGCTCTGCCGCACTTGAAAATCCAGATTTTCTCGCCGCCGCGATTGAAAAGTGGGGAGAAAAAATAACTGTCGGAATCGATGCCCGCGACGGCTTTGTGCAAACGCGCGGATGGGTAACGACGACTGATGTGAAAGCGACCGATCTTGCCGCAAAAGTTGCATCAATGGGCGTTAAATCCATTATCTACACTGATACTGCGACCGACGGAATGCTTGGCGGGCCGAATCTCGTACAAATGGCGGCGATTTGCGATGCCGCTCCAACGTGTGATATTACGGCATCAGGCGGCGTTTCGTCAGTAAAGGATGTTATCAATTTAAAAGCTCTCGGTAAGCCTAATTTGCGCGCGGCGATTGTCGGCAAGGCGTTGTACGACGGTCGTGTCACTATTGCTGAAATGAACGAGGCGGCAAAGTAACGGTTTTCGAGAATTGCAATGGCGTTAAACGATAACACTTTGCAAAATGAAGAAGAGAAAAAGGTTCCTCTCTGGGATCTTTTTCTTTCCTTTTTGAAAATGGGAGCAGTGCTTATTGGCGGTGGGTATGCTCTTTTGCCGTTGCTTGAAAACGAAATAACGGTAAAACACAAGTGGGCAAAGTCGGAGGAAATGACCGACTTGTATGCGCTTGCGCAATTGTTGCCAGGTGTGATTGCCGTAAATACCGCTATGTTGGTGGGGAATCGCCTGAGGGGGCTTGCAGGTAATTTAATTGCAGCGTTGGGGCTTGTTTTCGTCCCGTTCATTTTGATAGTCATTTACGCCATAACGTATTCAACGATGAACAATGTGGAAGTCGTTATGAAAATACTTGATGGAGTACGCCCGGCGGCTGCAGGGATGATTTTTGCAATGGGTTTGAAGATGCTTGTAAAGGAATCTAAAAAGCGTTGGGCTTGTATGTTTTCTTTGACGGTATGCGCGATAGTGCTGTTCTTGAACCCTCCCATTGTTTGGATGATTTTATCAACTGTGCTTTTGGGGCTTATTTTAAATTCGGTTAACATTTGGAAAAAGCGGAAGGAGGAATCGTGTTAAATCTTATAATTGCGATTTTTACTTCCTTCTTTAAGATAGGATTGTTTACACTTGGCGGCGGGCTTGTGATCATGCCTCTCATACAACAGGAAATGGAGAAGCATAATTGGCTTACAACGACGCAATTCTTGGATATTATCGGAATTGCACAGGCGACTCCCGGTCCCATGGGGATGAATACTGCAACTTTTGTCGGATATCGGGTGCCGTCGCTTCAAGGGATGGATATTTGGAGTTGTTTGTTCGTCGCCGTTGTCGCTAATGTCGCGATAATGCTGCCAAGCGTTATCGCTGTTCATTTCGCAGGCGGATGGTTTGAGAAAAACAAGAACAATCCATGGGTAAAATCCGTGTTTGAAGTCTTGCGTCCTTTAGTGGCGGGATTTGTTTCGGCGACGGGGGTACTTTTGATATTGCAATGTTTTGGCTCGGAAAGCATTTATGCAGTCAAAAATTTCGATATTAACGCCGTTTCAATCGTAATTCTCGTCGTAAGTACGCTAATTACTTTTTCAAAAAATATTTCTCCGTTGTGGGGGCTTTTGTTTGGCGCTCTCGCATCATTTTTCCTGTAATTGAGATTTGAAAAAGTCGTGGAAGTGGAACCACTGCAACGGGTGGGCGAGAGCTTCTTTCTGAAGGAATTTTACGTAGCTTGCGAGAATTTCTTTTGGCTTCAATTCGCCTTTATGTTTTGATATGTGAATTTCGTACGCGTCCCATGAAGTAGATACGCATGTTATAAAGAAGATAGGCGCTTCCATCAATTTGGCGAAAACAAAAACGCCTTTGGGGAATAGGCAATCGCAGTTCAAAAACCGTTCCTTTAAAACAGCGTTAGGATTCGTGGCGGATATTCTGTCGCCCGCCATGATGACGATATCGCCGTTTGTTATATTGTCTTTCATTATCGAGGCCGTTTCAACGCCGATATCTTCAACTGGATGGACAGTCAGTTTTGAAGAGTCCATATACGACGACAGAATATCCGTATAAATCGCGTTGTGCCCTAATTGTTTGAACGCGTGGACGTGAGGATCTCTCTTTGTAAGGCCTCGCGCGGCAGGGAAAACTTCAATCGTTCCGATGTGTGAAGAAATCACCATCACGCCTTTGCCTGAATCGATCAATTCTAAAAATTCCTTAGAGTCGTCTGATTGAGGGATGTTTATTTCAGGCAGGTTTTTTGCAAGCGTGCAAGCGTCTGTTTTGTCAGCCATTGACAGGGCAAAACCCAACAGGTGTTTAAACATTGAAAAGAATGTTTGCGGATATTTCTTTTCTTTTGAAAAATCGTTTAATATTTTGCTGTATTTTTTGATGGCTTCTTTTGCGGGGCGGGCAAAAGGGTAAATAAAAAGCATCACAGGAACACATACTGCTTTCATTATGTTTTTGCCGAGAAATTTATAGATGTACCACATCGTTAATAGTCTTATTTTTCCGGCGGACTGCTCTTTTTGCTTATACCATGGAGATGACGAAAAGTTTTCTTTCCCCTTGATTGCCGGAATACTTGAAAACAAGTACGCGAAGAAAAGCCCGATAGACAGCGTTATTCCCATTGAACGGGTGACGCTAAAGGATGTGAACGCAAGCATTCCAAGCCCCGTAAGACTTGTAAGGAAAGAAAAGAAGACTGTTTTCTTCATTTGCCGTGAGGGGTTAGAGAGATGGAAAATCGTATAATCTAAACCTAAACCCACGAAAATGAAGAAACATAGGACATGGAAAAAGTTTATTGTTTCATTTAAATATCCAAGCAATCCCGCTGTCGCGATGGACGCAAGGAGTGATGGAAGGAGATAGGAAAAAAGCTTCTTTCTAAAACTTATGGCAAGGAAGCAGAGGAGAATTGCAAATGAAAAACATAAAAGGGTGAATGTTTCTTTTGAACAAGCGTCAAAAAGATCTGTAAGAATTTTTCTTGGTTCAACAATTTGGATGTCGATAGAGAAAGGTGTTGAAGGAGAGTAGGGGGAAACCAAGTAAACCGCTTTATCTGTTTTGATTAAGGCTCGTTTAATCAAGTCGGCAACTAAAGTGTTTTCAAGGTGTTTTGGCTCCAAAAAAGAGAGGTTGTTTTTGTCGGAAATTTGTATTTTTATGTTCGTCGATTTTGAAAAGTTTTCAGATTCTTTCTCGTATAATTTTTCAATGAGTTTTGCGTTTTCTTTCTGCTTCTTCAACGACGGGACGATGGAAGAGAGTCCTTGAATGTTGCAGGATTCTTCTTTTTCGAGAGCCTCTTGAACAGAAGAAGCTTTTATGACGGTAAAGCGCGAGTTTTCAGAGTGTCCGCATTGTAAAATGCGTCTTTCGCTTTCTGCGAGAAATTTTACGGGGACGTAAATTTTTGAAAGATCGTTACCTGTTTTGAGTTTTAAGATACCGAATGACGATACGATGAAAACGAGTATTAATGCGGCTTTAAAGAAGAAAGGGAAATCAGTTTGAGTATACTCTTCTTCAATTGCAGACTTGATGGAAATGATGTGCCCGCATAACATGACGCACGAATACATGGATACGAGACCGGCAATGGTAAATACTGCCATTTGCTGCAATATTCCAATTGAAGCGAAAAGCAGAGGGGAGAAACAAGTGCATGTCGTAATCAATGCGCATGTAAGAGGTTTTGCCAAGGCAAGCTGGACACTGGAGATGTTTTTATTTCGGGCCATGGAGAAGGCGTGATACGTGTAATCGACCGATAGACCAATTAACGACGTTCCGAAAACGAGAGTCAAGATGTGAGGCTTTTCAAAAAATATGAAAACGAGCGATGTCGCAATAATGAATGAAATACATAGCGCAACGATGAGAAAGGGAATGAATTTTAAGGAGCGAAGCAATATTATGCCAAGTATCAGGCATATCGCAACGGAAAAAAATGAGAGAACGTTTATTTCTTTTTTTGCGGAAAATTCGGAAACGGCTGCGTGAAACGGCGCTCCGCCCGCCCATATTTTTACGTCTCTTTGCGATGAGTTGTCGCCGTGTATTTCGTGGAGTATTTTTAAAGGATTCAGCGATGATTTGTCGAGAGAGACGAGGGCGAAATGGTTTGTTCCGTCAGTGTTGATTAAAAGCCCGTCTTCAATGTTCCATCCGGATGTGTTGTTCGATTGGAGATTTAAAACGTATGAAGTCGCAAGAAAGTAAGGGTCTTTTTTTACAGAAAAAAGATTTGGCGAAAAACCGAATAATTGAGAAATTGCAGCGTCTTTTATTTGAGCCGTTTCTCCTCTTTCTATTTGAGATCTTGCCTCACAGGAAAGAAGGCCGTCTTTGTGGTTGGAAATGACCTTTAGAGTGTCTTTTAATGTCGGGCGTGAACCTTTTTTTGAATTGTACTTTTTTGCAAAATCAACGACCTTGTTTTTATCCACCCCTTCGCAAAGGATGTTCATGGTGGAGGCCGAGTTCTTGGTTAACGTTGACAAAAGCGAAGAGTCGTGTGAATTGAGAATAGAAAATATATCGGTTTCAACACCCTTTGAAATAGAGAATAAAAGGGCGATAAGGCATATTGTGAAAAACGATAAGAAGGCGATTCTTAAATACGTAAGCGGATTTTTCATTTCGAGGAGCGTTTTAACACGATGTCCAATACATCAGAGTTTGAAAATGTCATAATAAATCTGGTGGGCTGATAGGCGTCGTTAAACTCAAGAACGAAGTTATCGATAAATTCTTTTAGCTCGCGTTGCTTTGGATGGGCAATGATGGAATTTTTCTTGATCTTTAAAGAGAAAGTGTCTTTTAAAGACGAAAGATCTCCCTCTACGAGAGATTTCATGCTTTTTGACATTTTCAAGTCGGCGAGTTTACGCTTTACGCTCTTGCCGTTCACCACGGAAGTATAGTCTTTTTGCGTGGCTATAAAATCGCTTTGCAAGGGCTTGAGAGTCGTCCATTTCACGTATTTGTTTTTTTTGAACTCATAAGTGCCGGTAGACGTGAGAGTTACTCCAATATCTGAAAGGGTTTTCATTTGGATGAACGTACCCGTATCATCTCCGCTCTTATTGAATCTGTCAGCCAATTCCTCAATCGTAAGGGCGTTGAGACTTATGGAAACTGAAGAAATCAATAAGATAAAATACCGCTTGAACATTGAGATTCTCCTTTAGAATATGAGAAAGTGAAATCTTGCGATTTTTGCGTCAAAGAAAACGCAATCTTTTTCCCAGGTGTGATGACGCCCGTAAACTTTATCTTTTTCAGGGTTTTCATAGGCGAGGAGCATTTGAAAAACTGCTGGGCGATATTGTTTGCAACTCCCACCTGAACAACACCTGCAAGGACTGGATAGCCGTTGAAATGACCTTTAAAGCAAGGCATGTCAGAAGGGAATACCATATTGGCGGTAAAGGAGTTTTCTGTAATTTGGCTATCGAAAACGAGAGGCATTCTAAAGGAAGAATTGAGAACTTCCTTTAAGGCGCTTACTTGGATTTTCCCTTGGGCGTTGCGAGGCAATTCAGGAACGAACCTATATTTTTTAGGAGCTGTGCCTTTCGGGAAAATCTTTAGACATTCGTTGCGTATGAACATTGAAGGCTTTTCTTGAGAGGCGAGTTCTTCCTCCGCCACGATAACAGCACCTAAATAAGGCCCGTGTTCATTCGTCAGCGGGCAAAGGGCAACTTCTTTGATGCCGGAAATTTTTACCATCTTTTCTTCCATTTCAGGAAGGCTTACTCTCTCTTCTGAAATTTTTACCATACGATCTGTGCGTCCCAATAATTTGAAAGAACGTCCGTCGGGGGCGATGATTACGCCGTCTCCCATTGTATAATTTTTTTCAATTGAAAACGGCGAATTTACGATGAGATTTCCTTCGGGAGACGAAGAGATTTTTACCGAGTCGAAAACCTTCCAGTCTTCGCCTTCGCCGGAGTGTTGTCTGCGGGAGGCAACACCACCAGTTTCCGTGCTGCCAAAAATTTCGCGTGGAGCAATGCCGAAAACATCTTTTGTCGCTTTGGAAACTTCAGATGTGAGAAGTGCTCCAGACGTGATGATTTCCTTGACGTTTTTAGGAATGTCGTATTGTTTCGCGTAGGCTGTAAAGCGGGAGAGGAATGTCGGCGTCGTAATGAGAATGACTTCCCTGTGCGATTTCATTTTTTCTATCAACGCTTCGGGTGTGAAGATGACTTCCTTGTCAATTTCACATTCCGCCGCCTTTGGAAGCAACTTGCACCAAAGAGTGCCGTACATGTGGTGTTCCTCGATGGTCGCGAGAAATACAGGCTTTGACGAGAGAATGTCTCGCAATTGCTTTTTATGGTACAAGACTTCTTTTGCGAGTTTTGAAAACGGTTTTACTATTCGCTTAGGCGTGGATGTCGATCCGGACGTGGTGAAAACAACGGAGAATTTCTTCCTGCGCACCAAAAGTTCAATCCCTACAACCGTTAAGGTCATGCAGTAGGAAAGGGCGCAATTCCAAAGAATCCAAACCCATTTCGGAGCAAAAACGGTGGCAGTCGCGATACATCCGTTGAGAATCATGATGCCGCACCAGATAGCAGTTAATTTGCGGCAATATCCTCGGGCATTGTCAGGCAGCAAAAAGGGAGGCGTTGATAGGGCAAGCGACTCGCACAAGGATACTTTTCGGAAAAGAGATGAGCCGAATGCGAATGCTACGACCGCACTCATCAGTACGGGATAGTATGCGACAAAAACGAAACGCTTGAAAACAATAGCGGCGCTTACGCACGCCGCTAAAGTTATTAACGAAAAATATTTTCTATACTTCTGAAACACGAGTGTTTCAACCTTCGTTGATCAGTTTGGAAATGGCATTCACTACATCATTAAGAGTACGAATCGTACGGAAGTCTTCCGGATTGATTTTTTTGCCGGTTTTCTTCTGAAGCAAAACGACCAAATCGACGGCGTCGATGGAGTCGAGGTCAAGCTCGGTAAAAAGATTCGTTTCCGGCTTTAATGCGTCTATGTCGCATTCAAAACGGTCAACTAAAATTTCCTTAACTAATGTTTCGATTTCTGCGTTAGTCATGCTGTTTGAGTCTCCACATAATCCGCAAGCGTTTTTACTGAATAGAAAATTTTCTTGTTTTCAGCTTTGTCGGATGAAAAGGTTATGTTAAAGTTCTTTCTAATTGCCATTCCAAGTTCAAGGGCATCAATGGAATCAAGACCGAGGCCTTCTCCGAAAAGCGGTACATCGGTTTCAATATCTTCAATCGTGATGTCTTCGAGATCAAGAGAGGAAACGACAATTTCCTTGATTTTTTGTTCTAATTCTTCGCGTTGCATGTCTATTATTTTACCATAATTTTACGTACTTCGGCAAGTGCTCTGCCTCTGTGTGATATTGCGTTTTTCTCATCTGCGGAAAGATCGGCAAATGAAAGAGCGTATCCGTCAGGAATGAAAAGGGGGTCATAGCCAAAACCTGCGCTTCCCGATTCAGACAATGCGATTTGCCCTTTAGAGTGCCCCACGGCGAGGTGCTTTTTGCCGTCAGGGTCAATCAAGGCGATTGCGCAGGTGAATTGAGCAGACCTGTCTTTTATCCCTTCCATGTTTTTTAAGAGAAGCGCATTGTTTCTCGGCGTGTTGCAAGGTTCGCCCGCATAACGGGCGCTATAAACGCCCGGCTCGCCATTAAGGGCGGAAACTTCAAGGCCTGAATCGTCCGCCATACACCATTCGCCCTTGTGTTTTTCGGAAATGGCTTCAACTTTGATGAATGCGTTTTCAGCAAAAGTCGTACCTGTTTCCTCTACTCCAGAGTCTTCTGCGATTATTTCAAATCCAGGCAGAATCTCGCCTATCTCACGTAATTTGTGAGCGTTGTGTGATGCTACGAAAAGTTTCATATTACTTCATATACTTGTCTGCAAAGTCCATAAAACGCTTCCAATCGCTCGGCAATAATTTATGTTTGCCTTTGCGGAGGTGGAATCCGATATGGCCGCTATGATCTTGCGTTTCCGGTTTTGGATAAGATGTGAGGGAAAGGCCTCTCTTGCCATACGCTTTCCAAATGTCGGAAGCGCGGCGCGCCGCTTCGAATTCGCCTTCCGGTCCTGCCCAAGGGTCTTCCGATGCGCTTGCTACGTATGCAAGACGCGGTGCGAGAAGGCGAATCAAATCGTCTTGGTCGTATTTTACCTGGTCGTCCTTGCCGATGTATTCTCTGAAATTCAAGCAGAACCAAAACGGGAAGTTTGTGAGAATTTGTTTGGCGTGTTCACTTCGCGGCAAATCCATTTTATTTAATTTCGCGCCGCCGCAACCAGAGTTGTTTGAAATGCCGAGCGCAAATCTTTCATCTTGCGCCGCCGCCCAAAGAGCCGTCTTCCCGCCGCGCGAATGTCCCACTACGGCAACGCGTTTTGCATCGAGTTCAGGGCGCGTTTCAATCCAGTCCATCACTCGCGAATAGCCCCATGCCCAAGCGGAGATTGTGCCCCAGCTTGTTGCGTTAGGCTCGTCTCCGCCATAAACCTTGAAGACACCTTCATTCCACGGAATTTCTTGCGTTTTGGCATGGGTGTTGGGCGCGACATCGTTGCAATTAAAGCACACATAAGCATATCCGCGTGCGGTGATGGAATTTGTCGGGACGTTATCGTATATTCGTTTTTGGATGGGAAATGTTTTTGATACGTTGCTATGATCCCCGAAAATAAAAACGGGAACGGGATTTTCAGCACTTGCTCCTTTGGGGAGCGCGAGGAAAATTTCGATTTTTATTTTGCCTCCCGCCATTGAAACGTGACGCTCTCCAAATTCAATATCGCCAGGGCGCGAGATAGGGGCAATCCCGTAGACGTGTTCTCTGAACCACGTGAGAACTTGCGGGCGTTTTACATTTTCCCATTCTTCTACGTTTATTTCTCCATTTGTTATGACTGAAAGCGAAAGTGCAATAAGAGCGATGAGTTTTTTCATGTTGATTTCCTTGATGTTAATGTGAAAAAATTATTTCTGGGCAATAGATATGAGTTCTTTTGCGTGCTGCATGACAACAGACGTCAAAGACGATCCCCCAAGCATACGCGCGATTTCGGCGATGCGGTTTTCATTCTCAATATTTTCAACTGTTGAATGAGTCCTTCCGTTGGAAACGGATTTTGAAACCACGAAATGAGTTTCCCCGTAAACCGCGCTTTGCGGGAGGTGCGTAATTGAAATAACCTGATGATGTTTTGAAACGCTTCTCAGTCTTTCGCCGACAGCTTTGCCTACTTCGCCACCGATGTTCGAATCGATTTCATCGAATATGAGAACAGGGATAGAGTCGTGCTCCGCGGCAACGGCTTTAACGGCAAGCATTACGCGCGCCGTTTCGCCCGTCGAGGCTATGTCCTTTAGCGGACGTTCGCTTTCGCCGGGGTTTGGAGCAAATAAAAATTCAATTGTATCGCATCCCGTCGCATCAGGCGTCTTTTCGCTGACGGAGACTTTGAAGTCCGATTTAAGGAATCCTAAGCCGTGAAGTTCTTTCGTTACGGCTTTCGAAAACTTTTCCGCCGCTCTTCTACGAAGATCCGATAAGTTTTTGCCGGCTTTTTCGACGTCCTTTTCCGCTTCTTTAATCTTTATGTCGATTTGTTCAATAAGCATGTCTCTATCGAGAAGAGTTTGCAGACGTGATTTTTTTTCTTCAAGCAGCGTTATCAAATCGCAAATGTTATGACGGGCATATTTGCGTTTAAGCCTTTGAATAAGAGAAATTCTTTCGTCGAGAGCCTGAAGAACTTCCGGGTCGGCATCAATACGGGAAACGGAATCTGCGATGCTTCGTGAAAGTTCCTGAACTCGAATGGTAAGCGATTCTATTTCTTCGCTCCAATCTTCGGCAGGGGCATGGTACTTCGCCATTTCTGAAATCTTGTTGGAAGCGATTATGAGAGCGGTAGATGCTGAAGTGTCGTCATCACCGGTAAGAGCCAACGTAACAAAATTGGCATTCTCTAAAATTTCAGCAGCGTGTGCAGCTGCTGCGTGGCGTTCAACGAGATCTGTTTCATCGTCCTCTGAAAGGTGAGCGTTTTCCAATTCGGATACGGCATCGTTCAACATCTCGCACTCTGCTGCCACATCAACAGAATCGCCCATAAGGGATTGCTTTTCCATCCGTAAAGAATGTAGGTTATTCCATGCATCCTTGTACGATGAATATATGGATGAAGAATCAGATGAAAATCCAGCGAAAGAATCTAAAAGTGAGCGCTGGAATGATTCTTCTTGAAGTGATTGATGATCGCTTGGCCCGTGCTTGTCTACGAGTAATTTCCCTATGTTTTTAAGGGTTTGCACGGTTGAGGCGGAATCGTTGATGTAGACGCGTCCTCCGCCTGTGGCGAGGATTGATCTGCGGAGAACAAGCTCTCCGTTTTCACAAGGGGGAAGACCTAAGTCTTCCAATAAAAATGAAATTTTTGAAGCCGTGTCTGACCTTTTTGAAAGATCAAACACGGCATCGATGCGCGCTTCACGCGCGCCATCACGAACCTGCTCCGCATCTGAACGAGCTCCAAGCACGAGCGCAAGTGCATTCATTAAAACACTCTTGCCCGCACCCGTCTCGCCAGTGATGATATTTAAACCTTCACTGAATTCAACTTTGACAGATTCTAAAACTGCCAAATTCAAAACTGAAAGATGCGCGAGCATTGGTGTTTTAGCAGCGTCCTTTCGAACGGAGGAACTTGAAGGATTCTTCGATAGCGAAGAGCTTGTCGGAATGGCGTTCGCATTCAACGACATACCACTTCACGCCGTCTGCATCAGAAACAGGGAAGAGCTTGTCCCAGTCAACGCCCTTGGCGCCAGGCTTTCCAGGCTGACCGAGAATTGCGTCAAATTGCTTGACACCCTTGCCCATGCCGTTTTCCTTGGCGTGGAGAGTGATTGCGCGTCCAGGATACTTCTTGTACTGTTCGCATGGATCGTAACCGGCGCAAGTCGTCCAGCCAACGTCCTGTTCCATAAGAACGTTCTTTGTCGTATTGGAGAAGAAGTAATCCCAAACGGTCGTGCCGTCAGAAAGCTTCTGGTCAAATTCCCAAGTGTGGTTGTGGATACCAATCTTGCAGCCGTACTTTGCTGCGCGTTCTGCCGCTTCGTTGTAGAATTCAACGAGGAATTTCCACCAATCGTCTCTTGGCTTGGACCAATCCTTTGGAACGTTGTTGCCGCCGCCTGGGCAAATGATGACGTTGTTGCCGTAGCCGAGGTTGAATTCGCAAGTTTTAGCCATGTTGTCCTTTTCAAAAACGCCACGGCCGACGTGAGTACCTGCGGTCTTGAGGCCGTTGTCATCAAGCATTTTCTTGAGTTCTGCAGCCTTGAAGCCGTAGTAGCCTGCGAATTGGACGCCTTTATAGCCAATCTTCGCCACATCGGCGAGAGCTTTTTCAAGGCCGACCTTTTTGATGTATGTGCGGATGGAATAAAGCTGAACGCCTACTTCCGCTTTCTTAGGTGCGCAGCCGAAGCAGCAGCATCCCGAGAACATGGAAGAAGCACCTGCAGCAGCCATCGTACCTAAGAATGAACGACGATTTAATTGCATTGTTTTCTCCTTAATTGGTTAGTTACACGAATGTGGAAATGATAGCAAAAAAGGGGAGAGATGTCTATTTTTTTATTTGCAATTATTTACAATGTTTTTCTTTCGCATTTTCCCGTCTTTTTGATATAATGGTACTTATGTATAACGAAATAAAAAATAAATTTTCCATGCCCCTTTTAGCTTTATTGGTTGGGGCAAGCGTGCACGTTGGGAATGCTGCCCAAGAACAGTTGACTCTTCCCATCGGAGAGGTTCAGGAGGTTCCTGAATTTTTAGTTAGAACATATCCTGGACGCGTAGTTTCTGTCGCCCAAGTTAATGTCATTCCCCAAGTTAGCGGCGAAATCATAGATGTCGGATTTGAGAACGGCGCAACGGTCAAGAAGGGTGATCTTCTTTATGCTCTTGACCACACAAAGTATGAAGCGGCGGTAAAAAATGCCGAAGCGAAAGTTACCAGCTGCAAGGTTGAGCTTTCTTATGCAGAATCAAGCTATGCCCGTCACAAAAAGCTTGTTGCCACGCGTGCCGTCAGTTTGGACGCGGTAGATAACGCTCTTTCCGCTCGCGATGGCGCATCGGCAAAATTGCTGGCGGCCGAGGCTGATTTGATTGTCGCCAAGGATAATTTGCGCCATTGCCGCATTACGGCTCCTATCAGCGGTCAGATCGGCACGACGCTTTTTACGGAAGGAAACTACGTTACTCCAAATTCTGGAATCTTGGTTTCTCTCGTTCAAACTTCTCCGCTTCGTGTTTCTTTTTCGATTTCCAACCGTGATTACCTCACGATGTTCAATTCAAGCTTGGAAAACCTTGAAAAGCACGCCCTCGTTACATTGAACCTTTCAGACGGCAGACCGTATGCGGAAAAAGGTCAGATTGAATACGTTGAAAACGTTGCGGACGAAAGATCCGACACCGTTCGCGTGTACGTTAAGTTCAAAAACGCAAAAGGTCTTCTTAAAATCGGTTCTTCCGTAAGTGTTACTCTCTCTTCAAACACAGGCGTATTGATGCCTGCAATTCCGCCCACATCGCTTTTGCAAGATATTCAAGGTCCATACGTTTGGGTGATCGATGATGCAGGAATCGCTTCGCGCAGAACGATTGCCCGCGGAAATCTTTTGGGCGATTGGTTAATCGTTGAAAAGGGGCTTAAGCCTGGCGAAAGAATCGTTATCCAAGGTCCCCACAAGGTACGTAAGGGCATGAAGGTTGTAAGTCCTTCCAAGAAAAACTGAAACTTCAAAGAAGAAAAACGATGAAATCATTTTCTCAAATATTTATTGACCACCCTCGAATGGGTTGGGTGGTTAGTATCGTCATCGCTCTTTGTGGATCTATTTGTCTGACGAGAATGCCGGTGGCGGAATATCCAAATATTACGCCTGTTACCGTTACGATTTCCACTTCTTATTCAGGCGCAAGCTCAGAAGTACTTCGTGAATCAGTAGCATCTGTTATTGAAGATCAGGTTAATGGTGTAGAAGATGTTTGGTATTATAAATCGAGTTGTACTGGTATCGGTTCATATTATTGTTATGTGTGTTTTCGTCCTGGCACAAATCCTGATATCGCTTTAGTCAATACGCAAAATGCCGTTAAAAGATCGGAATCCAAACTGCCGGAAGAAACGCTTCGTTCGGGTATCAATGTAAAAACGCGTCCAGAAGACCGTATGGCCATGTATGCATTTACTACCGATGGTAGTGAAATGGATATTATGGAATTGTCAAACTTCGTGGAAAAACAGATTGCCGACGCCATCTCTCGTGTAGAGGGCGTTTCTCTTGTAGAGTCTGGAGGCAGAGCATACTCAATGCGTATTTGGCTTAATCCAAACCGCCTTGCAGCTCTCAATATTTCCATTAACGATGTCAAGAAGGCTATTGAAGACCAGAACGTCCAGGCAGCTGCCGGTACTGTGGGTGCTGAATATTCAAATAAATACCTTTCTTTTAAACTGAACGTAAAGGGACGCTTAAAGACGAAGTCTGAGTTTGAAAAGATCGTCGTTCGCAGCGATCCTTCTACGGGCGCTCAGGTTTTGATTCGCGATGTCGCGCGTGTAGAGCTTGGTTGTGCAGGATATAAAACGCGTTGGCGTTTTAATGATATGCCTGCATCATCATTAAGTATTTACAAGGCTCCTGAAGCTAACGCTGTAGAAACGGCGGCACGAGTAAAGAAGGAAGTTGAAAAGTGGATTGCCCGTTTGCCTAACGGCGTGAGAGGCGTTTTGGCAGACGATACTACTGCATTTACAATCGTGTTTCTTAAAGAAACATTTTACACTCTTCTTATTGCGCTTGGGCTCGTCGTTCTTATTACCTACATCTTTTTGCAGGATTGGCGCGCAACATTTATTCCTACGATTGCAATCCCCGTGTCTCTGTTGGGAACGTTCGTGTTCTTATATCCGATGGGGTATACGTTGAATGTTTTGACGATGTTCGGGCTTATTCTCGTTATCGGGTCCTTGGTGGACGATGCTATTGTCGTCGTTGAAAATACTCAGGCCTTGATGCTTCGAGAAGGGTTGGGAGCGTATGATGCGGCGTCTAAATCGATGAAACAGATTACAGGCGCCATTATTGCAACCACTTTGGTAACGCTTGCCTGCTATGTGCCACTCGCATTTTATCCTGGCATGGTCGGTATGATGTATGTGCAGTTTGCTGTTACGATGTGTATTTCGTTGTGCCTTTCAACAGTTGTTGCATTGACGCTCTCACCCGTCCTTTGCGCGTACATATTGAAGAAGCCGAGGGAAAAACCATTTATTGTTTTTGCTCCTTTCAACTGGACTCTTGAATTTTTCCGTAAAATATACCTTTTCTTTACGCGTATATTCGTTAATTGGGCATCTTTGACGCTTCTTGTGTTATTTGGTATCCTCGCTGCGATCTACTTTATGTCAAAGCAGGTCCCTATGGCGTTTTTGCCTAAGGAAGACCGTGGGTATATTTTCATCAACTGCCGTCTTCCCGAGGGTCAAACACTTGAGCAGACGATTGACGTAATGGATACATTGTATGAACGCGCAATTAAAGTGCCTGGCGTTCAAAGCGTCTCGTATACGTGCGGATCGTCTGGCGTGTGGGGTACGAGTGAAAACTTGGCAAACGCATCAATTCGCCTTATCCATTGGGATAAGCGCAAAGAGCCGCATCTCCAAATTGACGTCATCATGGATAAAATTAAGGCGATTACAAGTGAATTGTATGCCGGTCAGTTTATCTTTACTCAGCCTGCCGCTATTACTGGTTTAGGCGGCTCGAGTGGTGTGGGCTTGAACTTCTGTACGATGAAGGGTCAAACAGAATACGAATTGTACAATGCTGTTTCCGACTTCATTTATACGATGTCAACGAACAAGATGGTCAAGAGCTGTTTCCACGGCTTTCAGTCTATAGCTCCGCAGCTTGAGTTTAAGCTAGACAGAAGAAAAGCGGAAAGCTTTGGTGTTTCTCCAAAGACTATCTTCCAGATTCTCCAGAACAAGCTCGCCGCATATTACGTTAACGACTTTAACATCTTGGGAAGTGTGTATGACGTTCGCGTTCAGAATGATAACGAGTTCCGTGGGGGAATAAATGATATTTACAATATCAGTATCCCTGCTGGAGACGGTACAACTGTCCCGATTTCATCTCTTGGAACGCTTGAGTATATTGCGACCGCCCGTGAAACGATGGCATACAACAAGATGTTGGCGGCATGGTGTGATATTACTCCAGCAAAAGGTGTGACGACATCTGAAATTATGAAACTCATTGAGTCGACTCCTATTCCAGAAGGCTTTGTTATTGAGTGGGGCCCACAACAGCTTCAAGAACGCGAAAACGAAGGGCAACTTGAAATCCTTCTCGTCCTTGCCTTGGTGTTTGCGTACTTGTTCCTCGTTGCGCAGTATGAATCGTGGACGATCCCGATTTCAGTTATTCTTTCCGTCTCATTTGCATTATCAGGCGCTATTTTTGGTCTGTGGATAACAAAGACTCCGCTTTCCGTATACGCCCAGCTTGGATGCGTGATGCTTATCGCACTTGCGGCAAAGAATGCAATTTTGATGGTGGAATTCTCAAAGCAGGAACGTGAAACGGGAATTGATATTAAAACAGCCGCAATGAACGGCGCGTCTCTTCGTTTCCGTGCCGTTTTGATGACTGCATGGAGCTTCATTTTCGGCGTGTTCCCGCTTGCAATCGCCTCGGGTGCAGGTGCAGGCGCTATGAGAGCTATCGGTATAACAACGTTATTCGGCATGCTTTTCGCGACCTTGTTCGGTATTATTTTCGTGCCGGGAATGTATTCTCTCTTCCAGAGAATGCGTGAAAAAGTACGCCCTATGAAAATAAAGAAAGCTGAGTAAATTTAAAATAAAATACGCTAAAAAGCGAGAAAGAGATTAATAATGAGACCAGTAGTATTGATAATTCGCGACGGTTGGGGCGTGAATGAAAGAAATAAAGGAAATTCCGTTTTTACGGCAAAGACGCCTGTTATCGATCAGATTCGCGTGCGTTATCCACACTGTCTTCTTGATTGCTGCGGTGAAGCCGTGGGCTTGCCGGATGGCTATCAAGGTTCCAGTGAAGTAGGACACTTGAATATGGGAGCAGGGCGTATCGTCGTTCAAGAATTGAAGCGTATTGACGACGGTCTTTCTTCCGGCGAACTTTTTGAAAGCGCGAAGTGGAAAAATCTTATCGAAAACTGGAAAAAGAATAATTCACAACTTCACTTCTTCGGTCTTCTTCAGGATGAAGGCGTCCACGCCCACCAAGAGCACCTTTATAAACTCATGAAGCGTGCACGCGCAGAATTTGCTGCGGGGCAAATTGTAATTCATCCGTTCCTCGATGGTCGTGATACGCCACCTCGTTCAACTCTTGAGTACATTGCCCGCCTTAAAACTGAAATGGCGGCAGTAGGCAATTGCAAGATCGGTACGATTATGGGTCGCTATTACGGTATGGACCGCGTTAAAAACTGGACTCTTACCGATTTGGCTTATAACTGCATCGTTTCTTGCGAAGGCAAGAGAATCGACAATGTCGAGGATGCAATCAAGGCGTCGTATGAAAACGACAAGACTCCTGACGGTACTCCAATGACTGACGAATACATTCCTTGCTGTGTGGTTGGGGATTATGACGGCGTCAAGGATGGTGATTCGATTATGCACACAAACTACCGTCAAGACCGTGCAATTCAATTGACGCAGGCGTTTGTTTGCGACGATTATCAAGGCAATCTCAAGGCCCGTCCAAAAGTGACATTCCTTGGCTTTACGCGTTATTGGGATGAATTTGAAGATTATCTTCTCGGCGCTATGGGTGCAGGCGGCGGAATGGACAACCTTCTCGGGGAAGTCGTTTCAAAGGCGGGCATCAAACAGCTTCGCATTGCAGAAACTCAAAAGTTCCGCCACGTAACGAGCTTCTTCAACGGCAAGTCCACAACTCCTTCAGAAGGGGAAGATCAAGTTGAAGTAAAGAGCCGTTTCGATCCGGCAACGTTTGCAAGCCATCCGGAAATGGACGCATATACGGTAACGGAAGAACTTCTCAAGCGTCTTGAAAATAATCCATACGGTCTTATCGTCGTCAACTATGCAAACTGCGATATGGTCGGGCATACGGGCGATGAAGCTGCTGCAACGAAGGCTGTTGAAGTTGTCGATGAATGTATCGGCAAGATTATGCCTCGACTTATGGAGCTTGACGCGCATGTTCTTATTTTTGCCGACCACGGCAACGCGGAACAGATGGTCGATTACAAGACGGGAATGACGAAAACATCGCACACTCTCAATCTTGTCGATTGTTTCTATGTAGCCAAGGATGCTCCTGGAGTATCTCTTACTCCACTTGCAAAATTAAGTGCTATCGCGCCAACAACTCTTCAATTGTTGGGCTTGCCTGTTCCACCGGAAATGACCACTCCTTCGCTTCTCGCAGCAAAGACTCCGTGGTCTGCTACTTCACTCAACGTGTGAGTGAATATGTAAAATATTGATGATTCGGCGGGCGTTGTTATTCTTTCTTTGTATTGCACTAACATTTGTCGCAAATGGCTTAGTGTTGAAAGATGATTACCGCTCGCCGAGAAATCCTGAGCGTCGTAATAGAAAGCGTACGACGCTCATTATTCTTCATACGACCGAAGCGCACGCAAAGAGTTCTCTCAATAAATTGAGTGAACGAGGAGAGGCTCATTATTGCGTTGTTGAAAACGGAACTGTATATCGCATTATCGATCGGGATAAGGAAGCGTTTCACGCAGGACGATCGATGTGGAACGGTCGGGAAGATTGCGATGAATATACGATTGGAATTGAAGTCGTCGGCCATCACGATAAACCCGTCACGCTTGCGCAATTAGATGCGATAAAAGAGTTGGTGAGTCAATTGCAAAATGTTTATAAACTCAAGGACTCTCAAGTCGTATGCCATTCACACGTCGCATACGGCGCGCCCAATAAGTGGCATAAGAAGAAACATCGCGGGCGAAAGCGTTGCGGTATGCTCTTTGCAATGCCAAGCGTGAGAAGCAAATTGGATCTTGCGACTCGTCCTGCCTTAGATCCAGACATAAAGGCAAAGAGATTAGTTCAGGGAGACGAATATCTATCGAAAGTTCTTTATGGAAGCGTTGACACGATGCGTAAGCATTATTCCGTGAAGGGGAAGGCAAAGTCTATTGCAAAATCGGTTAATGCAAAAAAAGTCTCTACGAACAAGCCGCCGCTAAAAGAAATAAAAATAAAAAAAGGCGAATTGAAAAAACATCAACCGACAACAAAGGCGGATGAAGAACCCTTTAAAAAAGGTAAATTGATAAAGACACCTAAAAACGCCGAAGAAAAAGAAAATGAAAAATCAAGCAAAGACATAGAAAAGGGGTCTTTGCGTGAAAAAGCAAAATTGATTAAAAAGTAAGTTTTATTTGGGCGAAATTCACCCTTCATTTTATCTTTAAGAAATCGATTATCGGCATGGGGGATACGGGGCTGAAAAGACGGATGGAATGTGTGCCGCGATTTAAATTTATTTCTATAGTTGAAGTTTCAAATTTGTTAGATGATTGTTTAGTGTTGATTTGAATTGGCTTTTCGTTATCTATTTGCATAAAGAAAGAATAATCCTTTTCGGCAGAATGGCGGATTGAGATTTTACGATTTGCGTTTGAAAAAACCGTTACGTTTTCCCAAATAATATCATTTGTTTCCCTGCTGCCGAGATTTGCAATTGCAATGCCGCCGGAAGCACCGTTAACTTCAATCGGAGAAGCCGTGCCTGCTTTTTTGTAATCCTTCAATTCTTGATACGATGTAAGGAATGCACATTCTGCTTCATAAACCGTTCTTTCCAATCTCTTTTGTGCGTCTAATCTAAAGAATCGAGAGGAGTGTGCAGGAACGTCTATTGTCAGGCGATTTTCATATTCTCCTATATCTGCCATTTTAACGAGGTCAAAAACATCTACCGTGCCGTCAAGATCAATCGTGGGAAATTCCAACTCGAAACGATGTTCTTTCTCTCCTGCGTTGAAAAGTGCAACATAACGCGCTTTGCCATAAAGCTTATCGGCATCCTTTACTAAAACGTACGCATCCTTTTGGCGCTGAGCAACGTATGCTTGAAGCCCAAGATCATTTTGATTCATGGCAAGGAGACAGGGGTTTGTTACGAGCTTTAAAGTTTCACTTGAGATTTTACGCACATCGCAACCAAGAAGAAGAGGGGACGACATTATGCACCACATACCAAAGTGAGTAATTTCTTCTTCGCGTGTAATACCGATATCGCCATCCTTACCAAATGCAGAAACTACATTGCCTGTTATTTGCCCGACTTCAAGCATGTCAAGATCGTTGTAATGTCCAGGACTTGCATATGCGCTAAGGTACAGATTTTCTTTTATGATATCGCGAATCGATTTCCAATTGGCGCGGATGTCGCGAGTTGTGCGCCATGATCCAGCGATATTTCTAACCCATGTACCTGGAAAGGCCCAGCGGCAAATGTTAAAACGTACTTTTTCTCCAGTGGCTTTTATCGCATTATAGATTTCTGTATAACGCTTTTCTTCATCTAATTTTTGTTTTTGGGCTCCGCAATAATCAACCTTGATAAAATCGAATTGCAAATCGTTGAAGAAAAGCTTCGTATCGGCATCGTCGTGCCCATAAAGGCCTGCACCAACACCACCTTTATCGTTGTTCCACATACTGCCGCAAGTGTTAGCTCCAGCTTCAGAATATATGCCCGCTTTCATACCGAGCGAGTGAATACGATCAACTGTTCCTTTAAGCCCATAAGGGAAGCGGATAGGGTGAAATTTCAGTTTTCCATCTTCGCCATGTCCATTGAAAAAGCCATCGTCAATATTTACATAAACATATCCTGCTTCTTTAAGTCCGTTTGTAACCATTGATTGGGCGACATCAACAATGATGTCCTCTGAAATATCAACGGCAAATGTATTCCAGCTGGACCATCCCATAAGAGGTTGTTTTTCCCCGTCGGCCTGTGGCCTTGAGAAGCATTTAAGAAGTGTTTTCGCTCTTGATGTCATCGCGTCCTTATTCTTTGCATCAATTCGCGACATGTTTATGTATGCGGTTTTTCCGTCTTCTGAAATTCGCATACGATATGGGCACTTTTCGCATTCAACAAAATTAATAGTTGAAAGGATGGTGGAAAGCAAAATAGCAAACATAAAAAGCTCCTTTAAATTAGACCAAATTATATCAAAGGGTAAGAATGCTTTGCAAGTATCGTTTTTTTTTTATTGAAATGATTGAATTTAAATGTATAATAATGATTAGAAAATAAAATAAAGGAGTTGATTTGTATGCGTAAGACAGAAATGAGATTGTTAACATCGATTTGTGTTATTGCAGTTTTGAATCTTATGGCTGATTTGCCGGTAGGAGACGTTGCGTGGTTAAAAGAGCAAACGTCTAATGGTGTTTCAGGGGACGTAATCGTTGTTCCAACGGGTGAATATAAGTTAGATGATACGCTTACTAATGCTGCAGGTGTTACGATAAAAAGTGCGACAGGAAACCCTGATAATAATATGTTTTTAGACGGAACGCCAGAGGCTGTAGGTTTTGCAAAGACTGATCCAACGATTGATTATGACTATTCATTGAAAAAGAGTTCTTCGCTCGTTGATAAGGGAATGGCTCTTGACTGGGTTGTTGCTAAGGAAACGTTAGACGTAAATTGTGAGAAAAAGAAATACCGGTTAGAGGGCAAAAGCATTGATATCGGTGCATACGAATATCATCCATATCCGGGCCTATATTTGATTATGAGGTAATAGGTAATAGGGAACAGGGAATAGGTAATAGGTAATAGGTAATAGGTAATAGGTAATAGGGAACAGGTAATAGGTAATATGTGGTGTTAGTTTTATTTATTTTTTGATAGAATGTTACGAAATGGAAACAGGAATATAAAATGAGTGAAGTAAATCAAGTTGAAACGATTGCTCGCGGAATTTGCGTCCGTGACGGAAAGATACTTTTATGCCGGCCTAAAAATGGGACATATGCGTATTTGCCTGGAGGTCATATTGAGTTAGGCGAAATAGGTAGAGACGCATTAAAACGCGAGATGAAGGAAGAAACATCCTTAGATGTTGAAGTGACTCGATTTAGAGGTGTCGTGGAAAACGTGTTTGAACAAAAGGGTGAAAAACATTCTGAAATAAATCTCGTTTACGATATGGAAATTCCTGCGAATATAGAAGTCGAAAGTGCCGAATCGTGGATCGAATTTGTATGGTGCGAACTTGAACGCTTGGAAGAAATCAATTTATTGCCAAAATCATTTAAAGTGCTTGGATGTGATGCAGGTTATAATTTTACCGTGTGATGAAGACATTATCGTTCATAGTTCCCGTTTATAATGCGCAGGATTTGGCGCGTAAATTGTCGTTGCGATTGCCAGATTTAAAAGAAGTCGCATATGAATGTGGCTTTGAATTGATAGAAAGTATTTTTGTGGATGACGGCTCAAATCCAAAACTCGTTGATTTAGATGGCGTAAAGATATTGCGCCACGAAAAAAACATGGGTAAAGGGATGAGTGTGAGGGACGCTTTTCTTGAGGCGAAGGGCGATTGGGTATTGATGAGCGATGTTGATGAATCGGTGCCGGTATCCCAATTCCAATATTTGGCCTCGAGAGCAGATGATAATGTATGGATTGTGTGCGGATCTCGTCGCGGGCGTCCAGGGGTGCCGATAAAGCGGAAAATACTTTCAAAGATTTTTTCGTTTTTTGCTTCTTTAATTATGGGTAATCGTCTTATGGATACTCAATGCGGATTTAAACTTTTTCATCGCGAAAAAATGCGTCCGATTTTTGAGAATCTCATGATTAAGCGTTTTGCGTTCGATGTAGAATTGATTACTACGGTGATTGAACAAGGCGGAGAGGTTGTAGAGCAAAACGTATCTTGGCATGGAGGAAAAAGATCGTCATTAAACGTTTTAAAAGACGCCCCTCGAATGCTTATTGATTTGATTCGCCTAAAACTTTCAAAAAGGGGAAGAGATAACAGAGGATAGGTCATATCATATCGCGGG
>JAGCMU010000025.1 GCA_017646325.1 Kiritimatiellia bacterium | reverse complement strand
GATCAAAGCAAGTGCGTCAGCTCCATTATCTTCACACGCTGCGACATAAGGCTTGATGTCTGGTACGTTTGGCGCGAGTTTTATGATGAGCGGGAGGCTCGTTGATTCTCTTACGGCCTTAACCAATCGTCCCAGAACCTGAGTGTCCTGGCCAAATGTATGGCCGCCTTCCTTGACGTTCGGGCAAGATACGTTGCATTCAATGGCCCCGACGGAAGGCTGACCTGTCAAGCGCTTGGCAACCTCTGCGTATTCTTCAATTGATCCGCCCCAGATATTTACAATCATCGGCAAATCTTCGCCGCACGATTTGATGTATTGCGGGATATAGTTTTTGATAAAAGGATCAACGCCAGGGCCTTGCAGACCTATTGCATTTACAAGCCCGCCAAATACTTCGACGTGGCGCGGCATGGGATTGCCGTTCCAAGGATCAAGGCGGACACCCTTTACCGTTACAGCACCGAGCTTGCCGTAATTTACAGCGCCTACGTATTCCGTTCCATATCCAAAAGTGCCACTCGCGGTCGTTACGGGAGTGCGCATTTTCAAGCCGCCTAAATTAACACTCAAATCTACCATTACTTTGTCTCCCATACGATTTCTTTCGCCTTGAAAACAGGTCCGTTTACACAGCATCGAGCATTATATACCGAGCCGTCCGGAAGGCGAATTGCCTGAATACATGCAAAGCACGCCCCGACTCCGCAAATCATGTGCCTATCCATGGAAATCCATCCAGGCATATTGCAATCAAGAGCGCGGTCGCTTACGGCTTTCAAAAGACCGTCAGGGCCGCATGTGAAAAGCTCAAAATCTTTTCCGTCTTTTTTCAACTCCGCAAGCTTTGCATCGAGCGGGAGCGTAACGAAACCTTTTTCGCCGATACTGCCGTCGTTGGAGGCGAGGAAAACCTGAACACCCAAGCGTTCAAAATATTCAATGGCAAGGATGTCGTCTTTCGTTCTTCCGCCAACGAATAAAATCGGCGTTTCCTTGCAATTGTTTTTTACAAGTTGTTTTGCGAGGAAGTGAAGAGGGGCAACGCCATATCCGCCGCCGATTAAAAGGGGAGTACCTTTGCACGAAGAGGGGAAGCCGTGACCGAGAGGCCCCATTACGAGCAGTTCTTCGCCTTCTTTCGCCTTCGTAAGAGCGCTTGTTCCGCGTCCTACATCTTTGTAAAGGAGAGTTACTTTCCCGTCGTCAGCATCAAATACCGAGAATGGGCGGCGAAGGGCAGATTCTTCCAGACTTGGAATTTTTACATGGACGAATTGACCTGGAACTAAAACTTTTGCAAGTTGAGGAGCCTCAAGAACGAGGAAACGGTATCCAGGTCCCGTCAAAGTGTGCGAAAGAATTTTCGCTTTTTCATCTATAACCATTTTTTTATCCATTTCATGTTTTTCTTTTGAAATAAATTCTACCAAAAAGTCACAACCTTTACAAAGGATAGTTTTCTATTTTCATTAGTATATGGTATAATTATTGTATTCTTTTTTTAGGAGATAAAGGAATTTTGAGAAAATCGGATAACAAGTGGAAAAATGCGAAGGAGACCTTGAAAACGGGCCTTCTCAGTGTTGTTTTGCCTGTTTATAATTTGGGTAATGTCATCAGAGAAAATCTTCTCTTTGTTGCAAGAGAGCTTGATGAGGCCGGCATTGAATATGAACTCGTTTGTGTCGATGACGGAAGCAGTGACAATTCCGCCGATGAAATCCGCAAGGCGGCAAAAAAAATGCCCAATAGGATAAGGCCCGTCTTCCTTAAAAAGAATGTCGGCAAGGGTAATGCTTTAAGGGCGGGCTTTTCTGCCACTATCGGTGATTATATTTTGATGCTTGATGGCGACTTGGATATAAAACTTTCCTCGCTTTCTGGCTTTTTCGATGTGATGGTGGAAAAGAAGGCCGATATCGTCATCGGCTCGAAACGCCATCCGAAGTCAGAAGTCCAATATCCATGGCATAGACGCTTGGCAAGTAAACTTTACTTTTCATTCGTCTATTTGCTGACGGGGCTTCCTCTTACAGATACGCAGACGGGGATGAAACTTTTTCGCAGGAGTGTGTTAAAGGATGCTCTCGACAGAATGCTCGTAAAGGCATACGCGTTTGATCTTGAATTGTTGGCTATTGCGTTTGAACGCGGCGCCGTTATCGGGGAAGCTCCCGTAAAAATCGAATTCGGCCAGAAGTATGGAGCTCTTCGCCCTTCAGTCGTAAGGGAGATGATGCATGATACGCTTGCGATTTTTTACCGTTTGCGTTTCCTTCGTTATTATGCGAAGGTTGAGGTTCCGCCGCCAATGAAGAAAGATCCTTTCGTTTCAATCGTTATAGCATGTCCTGCGGGATCGTGGATGTTGACGGAGTGTCTCGACGCCTTGATGAATCAAACGTATAAAAAGTTTGAAGTCATAATACTTCCCGACAATTTGATTCGTCTTAAAAACCGCAATCAAAGTTATCCGTGCGTCGTAATCCCTACGGGCAAGGTCCGTCCTGCGGAAAAAAGGAATATCGGCATATACCGTGCGAAGGGAGATATCGTTGCATTCATAGATGATGACGCTTTCCCTGCACCCGATTGGATTGAGCATGCGATAAAGTATTTTTCAAATCAGGAAGTGGGCGCGGTGGGCGGTCCTGGTGTCACACCGTTAAACGATTCTTTTTTTGCTCGAGCAGGCGGCAGGGTGTATGAAAATATTTTTGTATCGGGAAATTACCGTTACCGTTATGTTGACGGGAAGGTAAAAAGGGATGTCGACGACTACCCAAGCTGCAATCTCTTTGTGCGTACGTCACTCCTTCGCAAAATAGGCGGATTCAGGCTTGATTTTTGGCCAGGGGAAGACACCTTGCTTTGTGACGCGATCGTGTTTAATGAAGGCAGGAGAATCGTTTACGACCCGTGGGTGAGAGTGTATCACCATCGCCGTAAATTATTCGCGCCACACTTGCGGCAGTTGGGGAGATACGCCTTCCATCGCGGATACTTTGTAAAACGCCATCCGTCAAATAGCTGCAAATTAAGTTATTTTATTCCATCGCTCTTTGTGCTCGCTCTGATTTTGGGCTTGAGTGTTTTTGCCTTGCCGTACGCATTTGCGAAAATCGCCTATTTGTGCGGCATTGGAATTTACTTTGCGTTGATTGCAATTTCGTCGTTTACTGTTAATTTGCCGATGTGGGTGTTGACTATATTTGGGGTTTTTGCCTCGCACGTATGGTATGGGATTCAGTTTATTCGCGGGATAACGGCAAAGAAAGCTCCTTGCCAATATCTTGGGGTAGACCATCCCAATGCAATGAAAAAAAAGAAGAATAAGGAGAAAAAATGATTACAGAAGTCCAAGTGTTTTATGTGGGAATTGTGCTTGCAGCATATCTTTGCGGGTCTATTCCGTTCGGGTTTTTGATCGGGAAAATGCGTAATGTCGATTTACGCACCGTCGGATCAAAAAATATCGGTGCAACTAATGTATATCGTACAGTCGGCAAGGGATGGGGAATTCTTGCTTTCGCGTGTGATTTCTTGAAAGGCTTGTTGCCAACATTGTTTGTCGGTTGGTTTTTTGACGTAAAGGAATTAAATCCTATGTGCCCAGATTGCAATCTCATTTACGCACCTCTCGTGGCAGGTGTTATGACGGTTGTAGGACACATGTTTACATGCTGGATGAAATTTAAAGGCGGCAAGGGTGTCGCAACCGGGTTTGGAATGCTCGTGGCGCTCGTTCCTTGGATCGTTCTTACCTGTTTTGCTCTCTTTGTTGTTACAGTGTGGATTTCCCACTACATCTCGCTCGGTTCTATTTTGGCGGCAGCGCTTCTTTCTATTCTCGTTTGGATTCCAATGGATTTCATAAATCATCCGGGATTTCACAACATCCCGCTTTGCATTGTGATTACGCTTGTAGGCGTTGCGTCCATTTGGAAACACCGCACGAATATCAAGCGTCTTGTTGATGGAAATGAAAATAAAATTTATTAAGGAGAAATGTTATGCGTATTGCTGAAATAAAACGTGAAACACGGGAAACAAAAATAAAACTTTCGTTGAATCTTGACGGTTCGGGCGAAGGCACGATTGATACGGGAATCGGTTTTTTCAATCACATGCTTGAGCTTTTCAAGAAGCATGCGCTCGTCGATTTGACCGTAGAAGCAAAAGGCGATATTGATGTCGATTACCACCATACAGTTGAAGATGTGGGGCTTGTGTTGGGGCAGGCTATTCTTCAAGCGTTAGGCGACCGTAAAGGGATTACCCGTTATGGATTTGCGTCAATTCCTATGGACGAAGCGCTTTGCGAGGCGTCAATCGATCTTGGCGGGCGTCCTTTTCACGTGTTCGTTTCAGGCAAGAAACATCTTATGGTCAGAGATTTCGAAGTGAAGTTGCTAGAGGAATTTTTCAGAGCCGTGAGTGTGGAAGCGAAAATGAACATCCACGTCCGCGAAATTTACGGCGATGAAACGCATCACGTTTGCGAAGGTATTTTTAAAGCCTTTGCGCGCGCGCTTCGGCAGGCGGTTTCAAACGACTCAAGGGAAAAGGGTATTCCCTCGTCTAAAGGTGTAATTTAATAAAGAAAGAGCAGGAAAAACATGGCACAAGAAATGAATGAATATCGCGCCAACAGATTGGCTTCGATGAAGGCATTGGAGGAGTTAGGTTTTACTCCGTTTGGACGCGCTTATGAGCATAAGGACCTTGCAAAAATCCGTGCGGATTTCGTAGAAGGCGAGGAGGTTTCCGCCGCAGGCAGATTGATGATGATCCGCCGAATGGGCAAGATGTCGTTTTGCACGATGAACGACGGTACCGACCGCTTCCAGCTTATCTTTAAGCGCGATGAACTTGAAGAAAGACTTTTTGCCGGGTTTAAGCAGTTGAATCTCGGAGATATCATCGGTGTAAAGGGAAGCCTTTTCACGACTCAAAAGGGTGAAAAATCTATCGTCGTCAAGGAATGGGAGCTTCTCGCAAAGGCTCTCGAGCAACCGCCGGAAAAGTTCCATGGCTTGACAGACCAAGAAGAACGTTATCGCCGTCGCTACGTTGATTTGATGACGAACGATGAATCGCGCGAACGTTTCTTTATGCGTTCTCGTATTCTTCAAGAAACGCGCAAATACCTTTGGGCAAAGGATTTTATGGAAGTTGAAACGCCAATCCTTCAAGGGCAGGCAGGCGGTGCGGCGGCAAAGCCGTTTATTACGCACCATAACGCGCTCGATAGAGAAATGGTTCTTCGTATTGCGCCTGAACTTTATTTGAAGCGTTTGCTCGTCGGCGGATTTAAGAAGGTTTTTGAGCTTGGAAAGGATTTTCGTAACGAAGGTATTGACCGCAGCCACAATCCAGAGTTCACCGTTCTTGAAGTTTATGAAGCTTACGGCGATCGCGTATCAATGGAAAATATCATTGAAGGATTGATTCCTCACCTTTGCGATACTGTTGTCGGCAAGCGTCAGATTGAATATGGAGAGGCAAAGGAAATTATTGATTTTACTCCTCCATATCGTAGAGTTGCCTATAACGATCTCGTAACTGAATTGATGGGCGAAGATTGGTTTACTCTTCCATTTGAAGTGCAGATGGAAAAGGCAAAGGCGAAATCTGCCGAAACGGGAGTCGGCCTTGAGCTTGACGGCATAACGACGTCATTGATGTTGACGCACGAAATTTACGATAAGATTATTGAAAAGAAACTTCGTCAGCCAACTTTTGTAACGCGTCTTCCACATGAATTTGTTCCGCTCGCAAAAACGTGCAAGGATGACAAGTCTCTCGTTGACGTGTTTGAATTCGTCGTCGGAGGCCGTGAACTTTGTCCTGGATATACGGAACAAAACGATCCGATGGAACAACGCACCGCTCTTGAACATCAAGCAGGCGAAGACACTGAAAAGATTGATGAGGACTTCATTTCGGCCCTTGAATGCGGCATGCCTCCAACGGGCGGACTTGGAATCGGTATCGATCGCCTCGTAATGCTTCTTACGGGTACGGACGGTATCCGCGATGTAATTCTCTTCCCGCAGATGAAAAACTAATGAGCTCATATTTTCAATCCTCGCGCGAAGAAATACTTCGCGATTACTTCGAATTATTGCGCTTCCCCTCGATAGGGGCGGATAAACTTCACCTTCGCGATTGTGTCAATTGCGCGATGTGGTTGAAAAAGTGGTTGGAAAAAATAGGTTTTTCCGCTTCGCTTGAAATGTCGGAAAAACACCTTGGCTCGCCTCCCGTATTGTTCGCGTCACGAAAAGGCGATGAGGCGTCGCCAACTATTTTGTTTTACGGGCATTACGATGTTCAGCCTCCAGAGCCATTGGAGAAATGGGAAACCGAGCCTTTTGAGCCGGTTTTAAAGGACAACGAACGTGTTTATGCACGTGGCTCGCAAGATGATAAAGGGCAGTTTTTCTCATTCCTTTGCGGAATGAAAGCTTTGATAGAACAAGGCGCGAAATTGCCCAATATAAAGATTCTTTTGGAAGGCCAGGAAGAATCAGGTTCTCAAATGCTTTCTGATATCGCAGAAAGTTTGAGTGAAAAAATTAAGGCAGATGTATTGCTTGTTTGTGATACGTCTGCTGCAAGTGAATTGCGTCCTGCGATTATTGCGGGGTTGCGTGGCGTTGCCCATTTGACGATAAAATTAGATGCCGCTTCAGGCGATTTACATTCGGGAGAACATGGAGGACTCGCACCAAATCCTGCGTTGGGAATCGCGCAAATAGTTTCAACACTTCACAATTGCGACGGGTCAATAGCGGTGAGAGGTTTTTGCGACGGGATTTTAATGCCGTCTGAAAAAGAAATACGATTGGCAAATGAGTCAACGGTTTCTGAAGACGAATATGAAAAAACATTCGGCGTCAAACCGTGCGGCGGCGAAGAAGGCTTGAGTATGTCCGAGCGCAATGCGTTCCGTCCAACGATTGAGGTAAACGGGATTCATTCTGGTTACGGCGGGCCAGGTTCAAAGACGGTAATACCATCTTCTGCGTTTGCAAAAATTTCAATGCGTCTCGTTCCAGGACAATCTCCCCGTAGAGTAGTTGAGCTTGTAAAGAAACACTTGGAAAACAATGTTCCTCGAGGTATGAAGCTTACGATAGACGAGGTGAATGAAGGTTCGCCCGGCTTTAGGTTGCCGATAGAATCTCCCATCTTTCGTCTCGCGCAATTCATCCTTGAAGAAATAGATGATAGAGGTCCCGTATTTATGTGGGAAGGTGCGTCAATTCCCGTAGTGTCGGATTTGGTGCGTGCGTCGGGGGCGGCGCCTTTGCTCGTCGGTTTTGGACAAGCGGAAGATGCAATTCATGCGCCGAACGAATCGTATTCTTTGAAACAATTTTCTCTTACGATGAAATGGGCGGAAAAAATCATTTCTGCTATAGCTGAATAAAATGCGAATTGTTTCTATTGACTTTGAGACTACTGGCCATGTGCCAGGATGGCGAAACGATCCTTGGCAATTGGGGATAGTTGAAATAGTCGACGGCAAGGTTGAAAAGTCGACGAAACGTGAATATTTTTTCAAAATGGATAAAGATCGTCCGTTCTCTGCAACGGTGCCTGGCAGATGGGCTCAAATGCGCGATGTGTTAGCTCAATCGCCTGAATTCATGGACGTATGGCCGGAGCTCGCGGAAATTTTAGTAGGTTCGAAATTGGTCGCTCATAATGCGGCAACGGAAAGAACGATTCTTACACGCTTAGCTCCGCTTACTCCTTTCGGACCATGGGAAGATACGCTGAAATTGTCACGCAAGTATTGTAAATTGCCGTCGTATAAATTGGGCGATCTCATAAAGGCTTTAAATTTGCAGGACTCTCTTGATTCTCTTTTTGAAGGGGAAAATCGCACATGGCACGATGCACTCTATGACGCTTGTGCAGGAGCATTGTTATTTTGCAAGATGAACCCTTGCTGCCAACAAGAATTTGCTTTTTAGGCGGATACGTCATTTGTCATCCGCGAATCCACCTTCTCGCGATAGGGAATTCTGAAATAACCTTTCAAAATTATCACCCGTCTCTCAAAAAAATGCTATAATATTTGCAATGGAAAAGATAGCGACAGATATTTATACGTTCGCAGAATTGCGAAATAAAGGCTTTACGTACGTCGACAAGACGGATGCCTTGTATGCTATGGCCTCAGGAGAGGTGGGTAAGCAGTTCTTTATCGCTCGTCCGCGTAGGTTCGGAAAGTCGCTTGCTGTTTCTACATTGAAGTCTCTTTTTCAAGGTGAGCACGAACTTTTCGCCGGGCTTAAAATTGAGCCTAAATGGGATTGGTCAAAGAAGTGGCCGGTCTTGCATCTCGACATGGGGAGCGCACAGACGACTACCGTAGCTGAGTTGCGTATCAAGTGGCGTGATATGCTTGGGAACGAATGTGCTCGCAATGGTATTGTGTTTCGTGACAACGAGAATCCTGCGACGGCTTTTGAGAATGTAATTTCCGATTTGGCCGCGAAGTCTGCAGATGGACAGATGGTGCTTCTTATTGACGAGTACGATAAGCCGCTTTTGGGACATTTGATGAAAAGCGACGTTACGGAGTTTCGTGATGCTCTTAAGGCATTTTACTCGGTCGTCAAGACGCTTGAGTCTAAGCAGCGCTTTACGTTTCTTACTGGTGTAAGCAAGTTTTCAAAGGTGTCGATTTTTTCCGATCTCAATAACCTTAACGACTGGACGATGAATGCGAATGTCGCAACATTGTTTGGCTATACG
>JAGCMU010000024.1 GCA_017646325.1 Kiritimatiellia bacterium | reverse complement strand
TGCCAATGCTGTCGCATACGGCAAAACACCAAGTCCATACGCATTTGCCTTCATTACGCAAAGCACCTTTGCCGGCGTAACCGCCGTAGCAATTTTCTGATAATTGCGCTTGAGTTTATTTAAATCAACCTCAAGCCATACTCTGCGTTTTAAATTCATCACAATACAGGCTCTGCAATATTCGGCTTTATAGTTTGACAACCTATCCCGTGAAGGGCGGCGACCAGCCTTGAGTACTGGTCTTCGTCCTCATACGTTCCTACGATAGCACCGCCTGAACCAGCAAATTTTGCAGAAGCGCCTACGCTACGCGCAACCATAACCATGTTACGGTTTGCCTCTGCCACATTGAAAATCCTGTCGCGCAAATCAAAGTTGGCGTCAATTAAGGTTTTCAATTCGCCAATGCGTCCCTGGACTATGGCATCGCGCCCCTTTTGCGCGATATCCGCAAATTCACTCATTGCAGCAACGATATCAGGCTTCTTTTCTTCAAAGAGAACTCTTAGTTTCTTATGGTATACTCCCGAAATTTCGGCACGAGCGGGATCGTATGCAACGTAAAGTTTAGGAAGCATATTGGTGTCTAAACGTTCGTAATGCCCGTACCCTTTCGTCTCGACTTGAGACTTTTCAAAATCCATGAAGACGCATCCTTCATAAATTTGGATGACGCGATCTTGAAGACCGCATTGGATTCCAAGCTCATCGCGTTCCGCTCTAAGGCAGAGTGTAGGCTGCATTTCAAGAGGAAGCTTCACTTCATAAAAAATCTGCAAGGCTTTCAACATTGCCGTACAAATTGCAGAGGAGCCTGAAAGCCCGACCAATCGAGGAATGTTTGAAGAATATCGAACGGTGAAATTCTTCTTTGGAATTGCAATTCCGTTGTCGCGGCAATAGAGGAAAAACAACTTTGAAACGGCTTTCAAAAGACGGATGCCGCCATAGTAGCCGTAATTTTGTATATCAATCAACAATTCTTCCGGAGAATTAAATACGGCATCATCTACGTCACCTGGTATAAACTGGATTTCTGGAGTTTCGTAAAGCGTGAGAGTAGAATAAAAGTTTGAAAATGCGAAAGAAACGGTCTTTCCAAAATACCCGTCAGAAGGATTACCGAGAAGACCTGCACGAGCAAATGATTTCGTCGTTATCAACATTGCAAAATTCCTTAACAATGATTATTAAAGGCACAAAGTGTCTCAAAATATCCTTGTGGATTACCTATGTCATGGCGCTTGCCGGGATAAACATATCCATAGACGGAACGAGAAGAAAGCAACCGCTGAATTGAATCAGTCAATTGAATTTCGCCGCCATGCCCCGTTTCTTGAGAGGCAAGTAAAGTAAATATTTCTGGATCAAGAAGATAACGCCCAGCAATAGCCATATCGCTAGGAGCCTCTTCTATTGAAGGTTTTTCCACTAATGAGCCAAGCTTAAAAACGCCTTCTTCAACCTTTTCGCCGCTCACAATTCCATAGCGGGAAACTTTTTCTAACGGCACACGTTCCAATCCAACGACAGAAGCATTGCCATACTTTCTTGAAATTTCAGCCATTTCAACAGACGCAAGCTTTTTTCCGCTCACGAGTGCATCGCCAAGCAAAACAAGAACGGGATCTTTTTCGCCGCGAACAAAAGGTTCTGCTTGCAACACGGCGTGGCCTAAGCCCTTCTGTTCATATTGATAAGCCCAAGAAATCTTCTTTGACAATTCTTCAAGGCGCACCATTTCAGCGTCAATTTCAGGCTTATTTTTAAGGCGGTTATGCCAAAGCTCATCAACATCAAAATGAGCACGAAGAGAAGGCTTGTCCTTTGACGTTACGATAACAACTTCGTCTGCACCAGCGGCAATAGCCTCTTCAACTATCAATTGAATCGCAGGCTTGGAGCCAACCGGAAGCATTTCCTTCGGCACTGTTTTTGAAGCAGGAAGGAATCGAGTACCATAGCCAGCCGCTGGGATTACCGCTTTCATTAAAACATCTTTCTGAAATACGCAATCGTCTTTGAAAGCCCTTCCTGCAAAGGAATCGATGGCTCCCAATCAAGCAATTCTTTTGCAAGGGTAATATCCGGCTTGCGGCGCTTTGGATCGTCCTTGGGAAGAGGCTCGTAAACAATCTTTGAGGTTGATTCAGGAATTTGCTTGAGCGTTTCTTCTGCGAGCTGACGAATCGTATATTCACCAGGATTACCGGTGTTGATGACAGCAGCACCAAGATTGTGCTTTTCAACAAACGCATCAATGACGCCGCGATCAAGCGACATATACTTGATGAACGCGTTGATAAGGTCGTCGCAATATTGGAAAGAACGAGTTTGGCTTCCGTCTCCAAAAAGCGTGATATCCTTGTTTGCAAGAGCCTGCATAATGAAATTGGAAATCACGCGCCCGTCTTTTGGATGCATGTTAGGCCCGTACGTATTAAAAATACGAACCATTCGCACGTCTACGCCATATTCACGATTGTAATCGGCGCAAAGCGTTTCCGCGCAACGCTTGCCTTCATCGTAGCAGCTGCGGATACCGATAGTGTTGACATTGCCCCAATAGCTTTCAACCTGCGGGTGGACGAGAGGATCGCCATAAATTTCCGACGTCGAAGTATGAAGAACTTTTGCCTTTGTCTTGAGAGCAAGATCCAAAACGTTCATCATTCCAAGCACGGAGCTCTTCATCGTTTCAACCGGGTTTTTCTGATAATGAATGGGAGAGGCAGGACAGGCAAGGTTGTAAATCTCGTCAAACTGCCCCCAGAACGGCTGAGTCACGTCGTGAAGGACGAACGAAAAACGCTTTTCCTCCAAAAGGTCGTAAATATTATTTTTTGTTCCCGTGAAAAGATTGTCCATCGCAGTTACTTCATAACCGAGAGAGAGCAATCTTCTGCAAAGATGTGAACCTAAAAATCCCGCACCACCCGTAACGAGAGCCTTTTTAGCAAGCATCATATTTACCAACCTTTTTTGTCAGATGTTTTGGGCGGACCCTTTTTTGTGCCCGCCCAAAACCTCATAAGTTAAACACTTGGATTATGCCTTGAAATCATTATAGAATTCAAATGCATCCTTGGAATTCATGTTTTCATGAACGATAGCGTAAATTGCCTTCATCATTGCAAGAGGCTTTTCGCTCTGGAAAACATTACGTCCCATATCAACACCAGCTGCGCCGGCCTGCATTGCACGGTAAGCAAGATCAAGAGCTTCGTTTTCAGGAAGCTTCTTGCCGCCAGCAATAACGATTGGTACTGGGCATTGAGCGACGACGGTTTCAAAGCCTTCATCCGTGAAATAAGTCTTCACGAAGTGTGCGCCGTTTTCTGCGCAAACGCGTGTAGCGAGGCGGAAGTAACGTGCATCGCGAGCCATATCCTTACCTACAGCCGTAACGCCGAGAACAGGAATACCATACTTTTCGCCCATATCAACCGTGTGAACGAGGTTGTGGGTGGTAATTTGTTCAGAAGCCTTGTCACCGCAAGAAACCATGACAGCCATTGCGCTGACGTTCATACGGATAACGTCTTCAACATCGTAAACACGGTTGAGGTTGAGTTCTGTAAGAATCGTCGTACCGCCATCGCTGCGAAGGCAGACCGGCTTTGACATTGATGGAGGAATTACAGAACGAAGAATACCGCGTGTGCACATAAGGCAGTCGGCATATTCAATGAGAGGATTGATTGAAAGATCGACGCGTTCAAGACCAGACGTTGGCCCCATGATGAAGCCGTGGTCGCATGCGAGCATTACCGTGTTACCGGTCTTTGGATTGAAAATACGAGAAAGACGGTTCTGGATACCCCAACCACGATTTTCATTACCCTTGAGGAAGAAAGAATTATTCTTTTGCGGCTGATCAAAACCATAAGCCGCTGCTTCCTTAAATCCATCCATATCTGCCATTTTTTTTCTCCTTAATTTTTTTGATTAAATTACTTTACGAAGCAAGCCCAAATAGCCGCATTTGATGCGCTTCCTGCATCGATTGGACCGATTGAACGTTCACCAAGATTGCGAGCACGTCCAAACTTTGCCTGCATTTGAGCAGTTGCGTCGCTTCCAGCCTTTGCGGCGGCAGCGGCGGCGGCAAACATTGCCTCTTCCCCTTCTGCGCTGTGAGCGCCCAAAGCTTCAATTGCCGGGATGAGAGCGTCCATAAAGGTTTTATCGCCGACCTTTGCCTTCGTTGCGAAGCTGAGCTCTTCAAGACCGGAAGCAAACATATCTGCGATTGCCTTTGCGTCGAGTTCCGTAACGCCGGCATCTACTGAATCTGCCATACCTTCAAAAAGAGCGCCGTAAAGAGAACTTGTAGAACCGGAAACATCTGTTTCAAGGCGTTCAACCATAGAGGAAAGAAGTGATTTATAGTCCGTTCCTTCTGCTTTTGCAAGAGCCTTCGTTGCAGCAACAATGGCTTCACCGTGATCGCCATCGCCACCTGCTGCAGCATCAAGAGCAGAAAATTCTTCGGCACGGGAAGCGATTACTTCTTCTGCCTTTTTCCAAACTGATTTAAATTCGTCTAATGTCATTATTATTCTCCTTGAGTTTAATGAAAGAATTATACCAAAAATCTGGTAAAAAAACCGCTAAAAATATTTAACTTTTATTTACCCCAAAAAGAGAATGAATGGTATAATTGAATGTATGAAAAATACTATTCTCTTTTTAATCGCATTTCTCTTCATCGGAGGTTGCGCAACTTGGACGTTCGAGGCGACAAGAACAGCTATGTTTGTGGACAATTTCAACAATTATGCCACCATTGATTATGGTATGGAAGAGGAAGCTCGCAACACTGTATTCGTGACGGATACGGGTGTGCGCCTCCCTTTCAAATCAAAGTTGAAAGTCCGCGTCACCCTTCCCGACGGCACACGCTTCGTCGCCTACCAAAACATGTCTCTTCAAGGTAACCTATACAAAACCGAAGATGCCGAGTGGGAGTTTTTTGAAAGCGGAATGGCTTGCATAGTGGCAAAAATGGCAGACGACAATTCCGGGTACGTCATCAAATTTCAAGGGACCATGTGCTCTAATGCACACAACCCCTTTGCCGAAAAACGTACGCGGGTAAGGCCCAACTCCGCCACCCCTACCGGTTTTAAATCGCCAAACAAAAAGAGCGAATCAAAGTAAGGAATTGGAAATGTCAGCTTTAGACAACATAAAAATAGTACTCGTAGGAACTTTATATTCAGGCAATGTCGGCAGCGCTTGCCGTGCGATGGCTAATATGGGAATTAAAAAACTCGTTCTTGCCGCCCCCAACATTCAAAACGGATGGGACGAAGGCGAGCGCATGGCAGTTCACGCAACCGACATAATGAATGCGCGTGAAGAGTATGCGACTTTTGAAGAAGCCGTTGCCGATTGTGTTGCCGTCGTAGGCACGACCGCCCGCGGAGGAATGTATCGCCAACACGTAAAAACGCCTCGCGAATGGGCTCCTGAAATTCTCCGCCTTGCAGAAGCAGGCCCAGTAGCAATCGTTTTTGGGCGAGAGGACAAAGGTCTTTTGAACGAAGAAGTCGCACAATGCACTCACTTAATCCGTATCCCCGTCGATGAAGGATACACGTCCATAAACCTTTCCCAGGCCGTATTGATTACTTGTTACGAGCTTTTCACAGCCGCAGGCACATATCGCCCACCATGCGAAAAATCACCGCCGGCCCTTCAGGCGCAAAAGATACAGCTTGCAAAAAATTGGCGGGAAATGCTCCTTGAAATCGGTTTTATGGGGCAGGATCAGGCAGATCACATGATGCAAGGAATTCACCGCATTTTCTCACGTGGCGTTTTTTCAAAAGACGACGCTGCAATAATGCTCGGTGTTGCCCGTCAAGCATTGTGGGCAGCCCATGCCGCAACGAAACAGAAATCATAAATCTTATTTCCAAATCAACCCACTTTTGATATCCTATAAAAATATGAAAAAACTACTCGCAATATCTATCGTTTCCGTTATATGCGGAGCGGCTTCTGCATCAGTCGTCATCGACGGTATCGCAGGAAAAGTCAACAATATGACTATCACTATCGACGAAGTAAAGGCGGAAATCCAGCGTAATCCCGCGTTGCGTCAAAAAGCTCTTAAAGGCGATTCTTCTTTAGTCGGTGAAATTTATACGAATGCAGTCAACAGTCTAATCGACCGCCGGCTCATTCTCAATCTTGCAGTTGAGAAAAAACTCGATATTCAAGAATGGGTTATCGACAACCGTGTAAGAGAAGTTGTAAAAGAGCGCTTTGACGGCGATATGAACAAACTTCACGCCATGCTTGCCGAATCACGCGTTCCTATTACAGAATGGCGTAATTCCTTGCGCGAAGATATGGTTATTTCAAGCATGCGTTACCAACTCGTAGACAAGTACATTGACGTCAGCCCTTCTGAAATGCAGAAGGAATATAAAGAGCACAAGGACGATTATAAGCTTAACATGAAAACATCTGTAAGCGTCATCCTCCTTCGCCCATCGGCCAATGACGACACCATTTCTTCAGTTGCCACGCGTGCAGATGAAATCATCGGCCGCCTTGACAACGGAGAAGACTTTGCAAAATTGGCAAAGCAATACTCTTCCGATTCAAAAGCACAAAATGGCGGCAAGTGGGAAAACATAGATCCTAAGGAAGTTTTCCGTCCAGAAATCGCCGACATCATCGCAAAGCTTAAAGTTGGAGAACACTCCCCTCTCGTAAATCTTGACGGATGGGGCTTTATCGTGCGCAAGGATAGAGATGCCGAAACGAAGGAATACACATTCCTTGAAGCGTATGAAAAAATCGAAGCTAACATAAGAATGAGAAAGAGCGAAGAGAAATACGCGGAAATGAACAAGCGTTTGCGCAAGAATCAGTACATTGAAATCTTTCCTTTGCCATCATCGAAATAAAACAAAATGAATTTAACAAGTCCAAGCCAAGTTAAAGACTGGTGCATTTCCAACGGTTTTCATCCAAACCGTACGTTAGGTCAGAATTTCTTGATTGACAGAAATGCACTTGAAGCGATTGTAGATGCTGCCGAACTTCAAGAAAGTTCAAACATTCTCGAAGTTGGGCCAGGTCTTGGGGTGTTGACTGAAGAAATGCTCAAAAGAGGCCACAAAGTCACTGCAATTGAAAAGGACAAGATTTTGTCGGCTCGTCTTGCAGAAGCGTTGGGAAATCCTGAAAATCTTACCGTCCACGCCGGCGATGCTCTTGATTTCATAAAGGAAGGCGTTTGCGACGGCTTTGATACTTTTATCTCAAATCTGCCGTACCAGGCCGGCACGCGGATACTTCTTGATATAGTAACGCGAAAAGAAGCAAAGCCCGAAACGATTGTCGTATTAGTGCAAACGGAAGTCGCCGAACGTTTGGCGGCAGGCCCGGGAAACAAGGTTCGCGGTCTTGCTGGCGTATGGACGCAATTGGATTACGATGTAAAAATTGTCCGCGTGGTGAAAGCGTCGTGTTTTTGGCCGCGTCCTCAAGTCGGATCGTCTGTCGTTTTCATGAAGCGTCACCATAAAAACGATGAAGTCGCCGACGATGTCCGCGAAACATTTAAAGCTCTCACAAAGCGCGCCTTTGAACACCGTCGCAAGCAGCTCGGCTCGACATTTAAAAATATTATCGAATCAACCGCACGCCCGGAAGAGCTTTCAAACGAAGACTGGCTCAATTTGGCAACGGCCTTAGTAGGCGTTGATATTTAATATTTTACAATCCGCCCGTCACGAGACTTCCAAATGTCGTGATGGGTGTAGTATCACGATAGTTGTCGATGATTTGACGTACGTCCTTTACTAATGCATTGACTTCATCGTAAAGTTCTTTTTCGTTCATCAGCTTTCCGATAGTCCCATCGCCGTTCTTCAACTTTTGGGAAACCTCTTCCAGATTCGCAACGAGGCTTTGAGCCTTGTCTGCAAGCGCATCGTCTTTAATCAATTTGCCGATTAGTCCATCTCCTGCATTTATACGAGAAGTAATGCTTTTTGCATCTTTCATCGCAAGACGCAAATCGGCAAGAGATCCTTCAATATCTTTATAAAGCTTATCGTCGGACGAAAGAAGTTTACCGACAGTCCCCTCACCCTTGTTGATTCGCTCCGCAATTTTATTAACCTTGTCAAAAGCATCTCCTCCGGATGCCATCATGCTCTTTGCCTGAACGAGCGCAGATTTCAAATCGTTATAAAGAGTATCGTCGGAAGAAAGAAGCTTGCCGACAGTACCTTCACCTTTTTCAATTCGCGACATCACAGAATTTATTTTTGCTACGGCTTCTTGCGCGTTTGAAACGATTGACTTCAATTCCCCGGTCGAGGTGGTTTCATTCAAATTACGAGAAATTTCCTGAAGATTATGCATCCAATCAGAAGGCGGACGCCCCACAAGGCCGCCTTCGCCTATTTGCTTTACATTGCCCTCGCCTTCTTGAATCAACAAATAATTTCCGCCCAAAAGGGAAAGCGGCTCAACTGATATCGAATACCCTTCCCTCAACACGATCCCCTTATCCACGTTCAAAACGACATCAACGGCGCCCTCTTTAAGGTTTATGCTCTCAACCGTCCCTACTCTCATACCTCGATACATCACATTGTCACGCTCTTTAAGACCGCCGACATTTTTAAACGTCACGTTCATTGACACTCTTTGACGGCCGCGCAAAACATCAACGCCAGAAATGACAATCGTAAAATACGCCAAGAGCGCGAAGATCGCCACCATAAAAACGCCTACGACGACTTCTGAAAAGATATCATTGTTTTTTTTCATATTCCACCTTCATTCTTTTATAACTTTCTTCCGTTATGAATTGGGCATCTAAAAATTCTTGTACATCTTTATTTGCAGATGCGACAAATTCATCCGGCGTAGCATTGATGACAACTTTTGAATCCTTAATCATCATGATACGGTCGGAAAAAAGCAAGGCATTTGCCAAATCGTGAGTAACGACTATCGAGGTAATGCCTCTTTCTTTGTTGATGCGCTTTATCAGATTATTGATCGTTATAGCCGTAACGGGATCAAGCCCCGAAGTCGGCTCGTCGTAAAGTACGATGTCGCATTTACGGACTATCGCACGGGCAAGCCCGGCGCGCTTTTGCATGCCGCCGGAAATTTCAGCGGGGAAAAGATCTGCTGCATCTTTCAAGCCTACCGCATCAAGAGCGTCCATTACCTGACGATTGATTTCATCTTCCTTTAAGCGAGTAAGCTCTTTAAGCGGCAGTGCTACATTTTCCGCAACGCTCAGCCATCCCAACAAAGCGCCTCCTTGGAAAAGATAGCCAAAACGCTCGCGTATTTTTTCAAGTTTTTTGCCGCTTGCGCTAGACACCTCTTCATCTTGCAGAAACACTTTTCCTGAAGTGGGCCTAAACAAGCCGACCAAATGTTTAAGCGTTACAGATTTTCCCGTTCCGGACGGTCCGACGATTGAAAAGATTTCACCTTTTGACACCGAAAAACTAACGTTGTCCAAAACAACACTGTCTCCGAAAATTTTTGTCAGATTTTCACAGCGAATCATTTCACACCTCAAAACTCAAGATAAAATGCCCGTGTCACCATATAACCCAACACGAGGATCAAAAGGAATGAAATAATGACACTTCTTTGTGTCGCCTTACCGACGCCCGTTGCGCCAAGTTTCGTTGAAAAACCTTCTCTTGAAGATACAACACCTATTACGATGCCGAAAATCAATGATTTAAAAAGTCCAACGAACAAATCTTTTGGCAATGCGATAGACATTGCAGAAACCATATATTGCCTAAAAGGAACCGCCAACTGCGTCCATCCAATAAGTCCACCGCCGACAACGCCCAACACGCATGCATAAAACGCAAGGAACGGCGACATCACCGCCAATGCGCCCAATCGGGGAGCAACCAAATAACGAACTGGTGATATCGACATGATTTCCAACGCCGCGACTTCATCATTCACGACCATTGTACCAAGTTCAGCTGCAATAGCTGATCCAACACACGCAGACAGACATATTCCCGTAACAAACGGAGCCATTTCACGAATAAGAGAAAGCATTACCGCCGCGCCCAAAAACGATTCTTGATTAAATTTCGTTAATGCTAAACCCACCTGCAAACCTAAAATCATTCCGGTAAAAAGCCCTACTACGGTAATGACAGGCAATGTACGAATTCCCACGATATACATTTGCGAAAACACATTTTTGCGAGAATCTTTTTTAAAAAACAACAGAGGAAACGCCGATAGCGCTTCACACATCATAATGACAGACATCCCAATTGCTGCAAACATTTCACACATTTGCAACAATATCACTTTGAAAAAACTTTTTCCGTTTTTATTGAAAACCGATTCTCTCGTTACAACCATACGAATATTTTATATTATTATGTTTTTTTTAACAATACAAAATTTACGTCGTATCCAAAAGTAAACGCAAGTAATTCTTACATTTACTTCTGGACATTACACTGCATTTACTTCTATACATCACACAATACAAAATTTACCAAAAAAGGGATTGACGAATAAGCCGATATTATGATAAACTAAATATCACTTTCATCTGAAAGCGGGCGTAGCTCAATGGCAGAGCGTCGGCCTTCCAAGCCGATTACGAGGGTTCGATTCCCTTCGCCCGCTCCATTTTTTTTACCCCTCCATTTTTTAAAGGAACAAGAAACACAGCATCTGTGTAATTCCCATCACATCGTGTCTGTCACCATATCAACAGATATACCAAAACATCGTGTCTGTCACCATATCATCATTTTCGGCTCGCGAGGACGCTCGCCCTCCCATTAAAACTGTCACATCACATCGTGTCTGTCACCATATCAATGTTTTGTGGTGGAGGGATGGGGTGATTTTTGCGTGAGATGTGTGTGGTGAGGGATTTTTATAAGAGAAAATGGTGTGGTGTTAAGAGATTTTATAAATGGAGTAAGTTTCTTATGCGAAAATGGTAAATTTTACCGATTTTGATAAAAGGAGAGTTTTCTGTATTTGTGGAAATACAGGTGATTTTTATGAGAATGTTTTTTTAGACGATTAGGATATGTGGTGCGATATTTCGATTGGGCTTTTGCGCAAAGCTCTTACCGTATAAAGTTTTTCGCCGTCAATCGTGCATGGTATTTTTCTTGCACCTGTTGTTCTCGTTGTACTAAAATACTTTTTGAATCTTTTAAACATATCGTTCACGAATGATCTTGAGCCGAAAAAGCATCCGCGCGTCATCGCACCAATACGAAGCATCGACATTTCGCGATATTCGATTTGCGAATACGACATGAGCTTTTCATACGCCTCATCGCCCATTACGCATTTATTTTCACGCTTTCGAATTCCCTCCTGCGCAATGAGCCCGCAATATTTTTTAAGAGCCTCTTCCTTGTTATCCATTTGCATTATGTACGCAATTGACGACTGAAATCTTTCATCCCCCTTATACGCATGCGCAATACTGCTCCACTTATATTTTCTCGGATCATCCTTAATCCCG
>JAGCMU010000023.1 GCA_017646325.1 Kiritimatiellia bacterium | reverse complement strand
CGTGGTGAACGCATTGGAATTGTCGGTGAAAACGGCACGGGAAAAACGACGCTTTTAAAATTGCTCACTGAAAAACTTTCTCCGACCGAAGGAAAAATCACAATTGGCACGCGAGTTGAAATGGCGTTTTTCGATCAATTGCGTGAACAGCTTGATCCTGAAAAAACTGTTTTGGAATCAATCGCGGCAGATTGTGATATGGTAACGGTCGGGGGAGTGACAAAACACGTTTACTCTTATCTTTCCGACTTTCTATTCACGCCTGAGCGTTCGCGAACGCCGGTTAAGGCTCTTTCGGGCGGCGAGCGCGCAAGACTGTTATTGGCCCGTTTGTTTTTAAAGCCGTCGAACCTTCTTGTGATGGACGAGCCAACGAATGATTTGGACGTGGAAACGCTCGAACTTCTTGAAGAGCAACTCCTTAATTACAAAGGTACGCTTTTAATCGTTTCGCACGACAGAGAATTTCTTGATAATGTCGTTACATCGACATTCGTTTTAAATGGCGATGGGGAAGTGCATCTTTCTGCAGGCGGATATGAAGAAGCGTCTCGATTGCTTGCGCGGCTGAGAAAAGAACAAAGCGCGATAGAAAAACAAAATCGAATCCAAGATTCATCTCCATCACAAGGCAGTGTTGCTCCAAAGAAATTATCATATAAAGAAAAGACAGAGCTTGAGTCATTGCCATCAAAAATGGAGGCGTTGGAAAGTGAAATCGCCGAAATCGAAACGTTGCTTTCCGACCCGTTGACATTTTCAAAAGACCCTGCAAAAGCATCGACATTGACAGCTCGTTTGCCTCTTGCCCGTGAAGAACTTGATGAAGCAGAAACTCGTTGGCTTGAACTTTCCGAAAGAGCATAAGTATAGAAAACGGTGGAGAAAAATATGAGTAATCCTTTTATAAATATGTCGGAATTTCCCGATTTTGCCGCGATGAACCCAGAAGCGGCAAGGGAAGCGTTGTCTTTTTTAATAAAAGAGGCAAATGAAAAAATCACTGCAATTGAAGAGACGGGTACGCCTACTTGGGATGGAAGTGTTATGGCTATGTATCATGCAAGCCATCCGCTTTTCAAAGCGTGGGGCATTGTTTCACACCTTCTGTCCGTCGCTAATTCAGAATCATGGCGTGAGCTTCAGAATGAATTTATGCCGCAAATAGTTGCGGTGTCTTTAAAAATAGGGCAATCAAAAAAATATTACGACATTTTAAAACAGGTCGTTGCAAAGAATGATGTTCAAAAGCGGATTCTTGAAAAAAGTATTTTGGGAATGGAACTTGCGGGCGTTGCATTGTCCGATGAAAAAAAGAAGGAATATACGGAAATCGCAACGGAACTTGCGAAGTTAAGTACGGATTTTCGTAATAACGTTTTAGATTCAACGAAGGCGTTTTCAGAGTTTGTCACGGACGAGTCGATATTGGAAGGTGTGCCCGAGCAAATAAAAAGCATGATAAAAACCGATGACGGATGGAAAGTTACGATTGAAGATGCCGTATACGTTCCCGTTATGAAGCATGCGAAAAACCGCGCTCTTCGTGAAAAACTTTATCGTGCAAGATCTACTCGCGCAAGTTCGGGCAGGTTTGATAATACGCCGATAATAGAAAAATTGCTGTCGTTGCGTCAAAAAGAGGCTGAGTTGTTAGGCTTTTCAAATGCTGCGGAAAAATCAATCGCCACAAAGAGCGCTCCTTCCGTAGAGGCTGTTGAAAAGATGATAGAAGAGCTCAAGACAGATTCTAAATCGATTGCGGAAAAAGAAAATGCGGAGTTGAAGGCTTTTTGTTCTCAAACTGTTGAAAATGATGAAGATTTAAAGCCGTGGGATTTGTCTTACTGGGTTGAACGAATGAAGGAAAAACTTTATTCTTATTCAGAAGAAGAACTTTCAAAGTATTTTGATTTTGAAAAAGTTTTGTCGGGGCTTTTTAATCTTTCTAAAGATTTATTCGGCATTTCAGTGGAGGAGTGCAGCTCATTAGCGAGTGTGTGGCATAAGGATGTCAGGTTTTTCCGTGTAAAAGACGAAAACGGCGAAACGATTGCTCATTTTTATTTAGACCCGTTTTCTCGTCCGGAAACAAAGTCGGGCGGCGCGTGGATGAATGAGTTCGCTACTCGTCGCCTCAAAGAAGACGGGACAATAGAAAAGCCTTTAGCCTTAATATGCTGCAATCAATCTCTTCCTGATGAGAACGGAAAGGTGTTGATGCGCTACGGGGAGGTAGAAACTCTTTTCCATGAATTTGGCCATGCCTTGCAGCATATGTTGACGACAGTCGATGAAGTTGAAGCTTCTGGATTGAATTTGATTGAATGGGATGCCGTTGAAGTAGCGTCGCAATTTATGGAGAATTGGTGCAGCGAAGTTTCTACTCTCAAGACGTTTGCAATTCATTCCGAAACAGGGAATCCGATTCCCGACGAGCTTATCGAAAAGGTTCGCTCTTCCCGCAATTACCGTGCAGCAAACATGAGTATGCGCCAATTGTCTTTCGGTCTCGTTGATTTGAAACTTCATAAAGGCGAATATGAAGGAACTCCGAACGAATTTAAGAATAAGCTTTTTGATGAGATGATGCCTGATACGAGAGTTGAAGATGACGCATTTCTTAATTCGTTTTCACACATTTTCGCGGGCGGATATTCTGCCGGGTATTATAGCTACAAATGGAGCGAAGTTATGAGTGCCGACTTGTTTGGAGCCTTTGAAGAAGCAGGGCTTGAAAACAAGGAAGAAGTCAAGCGGATCGGGAAAAAGTATAGAGATACGATTCTTGCTCTTGGCGGCAGTTGTTCGCCGATGAAGGTTTTTGAAATGTTCCGCGGCAGAAGTCCCTCCATTGAAGCATTGCTTCGTCAAACAGGTTTAAAGAAATAAAAAGGAGTTGAAAATGAAAAAGGTTTTGTTGTTAAGCGCTGTCGCTTTATCAATGCTTTTACATGCGGATGTGATAAAAGGCAAAATGGAAAAATCGTTGTTGCTTACGGGCGCGGGAAGACTTTATGTGGTCAACGGCGAAGGTAAAACCGTATGGAGTTTGGATAAATGCGGCAATATTCACCGGGCATATCGCAGAGGCGATTGGGTTTATTATTCAAACTCAAATATTCATCGCTACAATGTAAAGACGAAAGAGCGCGAGCTTTTTTATTCTCCATGCGAAAAGGAAGGTGTTTTCGGCTTTGAACTTCTTCCTTCCGGCGCAATGGTTTTAGCGGAAAACGGTACGGATAAAATTACTGAACTCGATGTTGATACGAAGAAGAAATGTGTAAGTTTTGATGCAAACTCTCGTAATAAAGAAGGGAAAATTTCCAACAAACACCACCATTTCCGTATGATCCGCAAAACGCCGAATGGTACTTACGTTGTCGCATGCAGCGGGGCGAATATCGTCAGAGAATACGACAAGAACGGAAAACTCCTTTGGGAACAAGAGACGCCTCAATTGGCGTTTGATGTTCTTCGGAGAAAAAACGGAAATACTCTCATTTCCCATTTGAATGCCGTTACGGAATATACTCCAGATCATAAAATCGCTTGGAGTTTTTCATGTGACGACAAGCCTGAATTGAAACTTTCAAATATCTGCGGTATTCAGGAACTTGAAAACGGCAATCTGGTATTGGGTACTTACGCAAATTGTAAAGATGATTATTCCCAAGTGACCGCGCTTGAAATCACTCGCGATAAAAAAGTGGTGTGGACTTATTCGGCATCAAAAGACCGCTCGAATATGTCGGCGTTTTTAGTGGATGAATGGAAGTAAAAAAAAAAGAGCGGATGAAACCATCCGCTCTTTTTTTTAACCGTTGATTACGGGAAGCCTTTTTATCGGCTCTGCAAGTTCCTCGTCGGTAGGGATGTAATCTTGCATTCTGCCATCGTGGAACGCTTGATATGCGTACATGTCGAAATATCCAGTTCCCGTTAAACCAAATACGATCGTTTCGGGACTATTCTGTTCTTTGCAGCGAAGAGCCTCCTTGATGGCAATGCGGATTGCATGGCTTGATTCAGGAGCAGGAAGGGTTCCTTCGGTGCGGGCAAAGAGAGTTGCCGCTTCAAAAACTTCAGTTTGTGTAACACTTACCGCTTCCATAAGTTTTTGATCGTAAAGTTCAGAAAGAATGGAGCTCATGCCGTGATACCTGAGACCACCAGAGTGAGAAGCGGACGGAATAAACGATGAGCCTAAAGTGTACATTTTTTGGAGAGGGCAAATACATCCCGTATCGCAAAAATCATACGCGTATGTTCCGCGCGTGAGAGACGGACAAGATGCCGGTTCTACTGCGATGAAGCGGTAGTCTGCCTCGCCGCGTAATTTTTCACCCATGAATGGGGAAATAAGACCTCCGAGATTTGATCCGCCGCCCGCGCATCCGATAATGACGTCGGCTTTCACGCCGAGTTTTTTCAACGCGCTTTGAGTTTCAAGACCGATGATAGATTGGTGCAAAAGAACTTGATTGAGAACAGAACCAAGGACGTAACGATAACCTTCTTTTGATGCCGCCGCTTCAACGGCTTCAGAGATGGCGCAACCAAGCGAGCCTGACGTGCCTGGATATTTTTCGTTTATGTTGCGGCCGATTTCAGTCGTCATGGAAGGGGATGCAGTGACCTTTGCTCCGTATGTGCGCATTACTTCTCTGCGAAACGGTTTTTGCTCGTATGAACATTTAACCATAAACACTTCGGTATCCAACCCGAAGAAAGCACCGGCCATCGAAACGGCCGTACCCCATTGTCCTGCGCCGGTTTCTGTGGTAACGCCCTTGAGACCTTGTTCCTTTGCGTAATAAAGTTGCGCGATTGCCGAATTGAGCTTGTGCGAGCCAGAAGTGTTGTTTCCTTCAAACTTGTAAAAAATCTTTGCAGGCGTACCAAGGGCTTTTTCCAAAAACCTTGCGCGCACGAGTGGCGCGGGGCGGTACATTTTGTAAAAATCCAATACAGCATCAGGAATATCAAACCATGCGTTATCTTCATCAATTTCCTGCTCTGCGAGCTTTTCGCAAAAAACAGATGAAAGTTCTTCTTTTGTGATGGGTTTGAGAGTCTTGGGATTTAAGAGAGGAGCAGGCTTTTTCTTCATGTCTGCACGAACGTTATACCAAGCTTTAGGCATTTCAGATTCTTCCAAATATGTCTTGTATGGCATTTCTTTCATTTCACTATTCCTTTTTCTTATCAAAAAAAGCCCACTTTTTTCAAGCGGGCTATCTTCTTTATTTCTCCAAACAACAACGAATCACCACGCTTTCAAGAAACGCGGCGCCACCACAAGTTGTTGTTATCCTTAAAATTCATAAGAGATATTCTATCATTTTATTGAGATTAAGGCAAGGGTTGATTTTTTATATCTGATTTATATGCATAGATTGTACATTTCTTAATTATACATTTCCCTTCATAGTCACTTCGTTTTTTGCTATAATAAAACTATGTTTTCACATAAAAAAAACTTAATGATATTTTGGAGTCTCGTATTATTTGTCTTATCACCTTTCTTGGGATGTATGACGCCTGAAAGGGCTGAGGTTGAGGCAGATGAAACGGCTATTGCTCTTGCTACTGATTGTTGGCGTAAGCAAACGGGTGCGACTAATACGTTCAACATCGCACGCTCTTCGGATATTTTAACTTTACGTATTGCGCTTGAGGCCGTTCGCCATGGTGTTACGAATGCCATCTTTCCAAAAATTTCAAGTACAAGCGATCTTATTTCTTCAAATGGCGTTGTGTATCTTTCATTAAATGACGCTTTGAGAATAGGCGCAAAAAATTCTCGCGCATATCAAACTAAAAAAGAAGACGTTTATCAAAAAGCGATTTCTTTGGATTCAGAAAGATACGCTTTTGATACGACTTTCAGCGGTTTTATTTTAGGTGCGCTTGACGGGAGGCCTGAAGTCTATAAAGAATCGGCGCAAGCGGGAGCAGGCGTCAAACGCAAGTTTGAAACAGGTTCAACCGTTGCTGGAAATCTTGCGCTTGATGTCGTTGATATGATTAGAGACGATTGGTCCAGTCTCGGGCTTTCAGGTGATTTGACGGTGAGCGTCCCCTTGCTGCGCGGGAGCGCGAGAGATATCGTGAGAGAACCGTTGACCCAGGCTGAACGGAATCTTGCGTATTCCATTTTGAGTTTCGAGCGTTATCGCCAGACCTTTGCTTTAAGTATCATAAAGACTTATTACAACGTTCTTGAATATGCGCAAAATAGGCGGAACTCGGATGACAACGCAAAGCGCCTCGAACAGAATTATCTGCGTGCAGAAATGATGTTTAAAGCAGGGCGTATGGACCGCATTCAGGTCGACCAGGCGAAAACCGATCTTCTTACGGCACGCCAGACAATTATCACAACGCAGCAGAATTACGAAAACGCACTTGATGCTTTTAAGCTGACATTAGGCCTTGCTCCTGACGCACCGATTGCGTTGTGCACGGAAGAATTGGTTAAACTTGAAAATGAAATGTCCAATCTTGCCACAAACTTGACGTCGGCCCTTGAAAAATATCCAAGCGAGAAGGAAGCGATAAATATCGCCCTTACGGAACGGCGCGATATCGCAATTGCAAAAGGGGATGTGGTTGATTCCCAGCGTGCTGTAAAGGTTGCCGCAGACGCCTTGCGCGCGGACGTCACTCTTGAAGGCGGTGCAAGTTATGAAAAGAACCGTCGTCAACACGATCACGCCACCGAATCGGAAGAAACATTTGCACGCCTTCGTTTCAATGCCCCATGGGATCGTCGCAGGGAGCGCAATCAATATCGCAAGGCTTTGATTTATCTCAATCAAAGCAAAAGGAGTTTGGAGGAGTCGGAAGATTCCGTTAAAAACGAAGTCCGCTCAGGCTATCGCGATCTCGTTGCCGCGAGAGCGCTTTACGAGAACAAGGTGGAATCGTGGAAGGTCGCAAAGATCCGTGTGGAGTCGAACGATTTGTTTATGCAGTCTGGGCGAAGCTCGATGCGTGATATCCTCGAAGCTGAAAGCTCTTTGCTTTCTGCACGAAACTCTCTTTGTTCTGCGATTATCGATTGGAAGATCAGTGATTTGAATTTGCGTAATGCGATGGGGATTTTTACCATTACGCATGATGGTGTTTGGGAGTAAAAGATGAAAATAACTAAGAAAAAAATATTTTGGTTTTTACTTGTTCTTTCCTTGTCGGCAGTATCTTTTTTCATTTTCGGTCCGTCTGAATCAGAAGATGAAATCATCCCGACTTATACGGTAGAAAAAGGGCCGCTGACAATCAATATTACATCATCGGGATCTGTTCAAAGCCGCGATAAGATTGTACTTAAAAGCGAGCTTGAAGGAAACAATACGATTATTTGGGTTGTGGAAGAAGGCGTTACCGTAAAGAAGGGCGACTTGCTGGTTGAATTTGACGCGTCTGATTTGATAGACAAGCGTAACGAACAGGAAACTACAGTTGCGACAAAAGAAGGTAATTTGATCATTGCCGAAGAAAAACTTGAAGTGACAAAAGGTGATTGCGATGCAAGCTTGCTTGAGCGGGAAGTTCAACAGACTCTTGCAAAGATGGATCTTGAAAAGTACAACAAGGGTGATTATCCTCAGCAAGTCCGTGAGTACGAGGCGAATATCGCTCTTGCCGGAGAAGAAGTTCAACGTGCCGCCGAAAAGCTTGAATGGTCCAAGCGCCTTGCAAAAGAAGGTTTTTTAACACGAACTGAACTTCAGGCCGATGAGCTTGCTCTTCGCAGAAAGCAGATCGACCTTGAAATGGCCGAGACTAAAATGAATGTTTTGACTAATTACACGGTTTTTCAGCAACGCGCCACCCATGAGTCCGCAGTGCGTACGGCAACGCGTGCCGTTATCCGTGCGAAATGGCAGAACAAATCAATTGTCCGCCAGGTTGAAACTGAAATCATCCAGCGTTTGCGCGAACGTGACCGTGCGACGAATCGCCTTGCCGAGTTGAATTTTCAAGTGTCAAAATCAAAGATTTACGCCCCGACAAATGGTGTTATTTTGTACGCGTCAACGGTTGCGATTTCAAGAAGGCGTTGGTGGGTGCGTCCTCTTGCTGTAGGCGAAACGGCCGTCCAGCGTCAAGAGCTTATCTATATCCCTCTTGATACGGGGATGATCGTTGAAATGATGGTGCCTGAAGCGTCTTTAAATAAACTTCAGGTGGGAATGTTTGCCAATATCAAAGTTGACGCTTTCCCTGACAGGCGGTTTAAGGGAAAACTTTCAAAGATCGGTATTTTGCCAGATGGACAAAGCGCGCAGCTCAATCCTGATTTGAAGATGTATAAATGCGAATTGGAATGTGATTTTTCCGATGTGACAATACGTCCGGGCATGAGTTGCGATGTGGAACTCGTCAAGGAGACGTATGAAAATGTCTTGTATTGCCCAATGCAATGCGTGACGCGTTACGAAAACAAGCCTGCCGTGTACGTAAAAAACGGTTCGCAATGGGAGCCTCGTTTTGTCGAAGTCGGCCTTGATAACAATCGCATGATTCATATCTTAAGCGGCGTGACGGCAGGTGATGTGATTATGATGGCTCCGCCTGTTGCGGAATCGACAAATAAAGAATCCGAAAATAAACCTGAATCAAAGGCTAAGTAAAATGGATTCCGGAAATAAAAAACACGAAGAGGCCGAAGTAGTCCGTTTGAAAAACGTTGAGCGTTATTACACCGTCGGAGGTGAAACGGTTAAGGCGTTGGACGGTGTTTCGTTTTCGATAAAGCGCGGACAATATTGGGCTATTATGGGGCCGTCCGGATCCGGCAAGAGTACTCTTTTGAATATTTTAGGATGTTTGGACCGTCCGACATCTGGTGAATATTGGCTCAATGGAACAAATGTTGCGCACATGGATGATGATAGATTGAGCGACCACAGACTGAAGAATCTCGGATTCATCTTCCAAAGTTTTCATCTTGTTCCTCAGTTGACTGTTCTTGAAAATATTGAAATGCCCATGTTTTACTTGGGTATTCCTCAAGCTGAACGTACGCGTCGCGCGAAGGAGTTGGCGGAAAAGGTGGAGATGAGCCATCGCTTGTCGCACTTGCCGATGGAGCTTTCCGGCGGTCAACGCCAACGCGTGGCGGTTGCGCGCGCGCTTGCGAACAATCCTGCGGTATTGCTTGCCGATGAACCGACAGGTAATCTGGATTCAAAGACAAGCGTCCAGATCATGGAACTTTTCAAGGAATTGCACGAACAGGGCAAGACGATTATTCTAGTTACGCACGAAGTTGATATTGCGGATTTTGCAAAATCTCGAATTGTTGTAAAGGATGGAAAAATTCTTGAATGCAGAGAATGATAATCGTATGAAAAAAATGTCCTTTTTTTCTTTTTATTATCCGTTTATCAAACTTGGTGTGACGGATGTCTGGCGTCATAAAACGCGCTCGTTTCTTACAATGCTCGGTATGGTGTTTGGTGTGGGAAGTGTGATTGCGATGTTGGCGGTAGGGGAAGGAGCGAGCCACCAGGCTCTTGAATCCATCAGAAGGCTTGGCAGCCAAAATATCATCTTGTCATCTGTAAAACCTACGTCGGACAATGAAGCGAGCGGCGTATCGAAGAGCGCTCAATTGGCGATGTATGGTCTCTTGAATGATGACAATCTCCGTATTCGCGAAACGATTGCAGGCGTTGAAGATGTTGTCCCTGCGCGAATGGTAAGGCGCAACGCTAGATTCAATGAACGTCGAATTGAATTGCGCGTGGTGGAGACTGTTCCAACATGGTTTGACGTAGTTCCCCGTCCCGTTCTCGCAGGCAGAGTCCTTACGCAAAAGGATCTCGACGCAAATGCGAACGTTTGTGTATTGACGGAATTTGGCGTACGTAAATTGCTTGCGGCAAGACGAATGATTGGTCAATGCGTGCGTTTGGGGCAAGAGGTTTTTGAAGTTGTGGGTGTTGTTAAAAACGAAAGCGGCGGGAATGTCCGAGCCCCTGACAGCGAAGCCGATGCGTATATACCAATGTCGACAGGGGCAAAAGTTTTTGGTGTTGCCAACATCCGTTACGTTTCGGGCGGTATGGAAGGGGAGCGAGTTGAATTATCTCAAATCATTGTGAAAATGAATAGCATTTCTGTTGTCGAGGCTGGTGCAAAAGCAATAGAAGCAATGTTAAAACGTTTTCACAAGAAGCCTGATTTTAAAATTGACGTCCCGTTAAGTTTGTTGCGTGAAGCGGAAAAAACAAAACGCACTTACAATATTGTCTTAGGCGCCATCGCAGGAATCTCTTTGCTTGTAGGTGGTATTGGGATTATGAATATCATGCTTGCTTCTGTTACGGAGCGAACTCGTGAAATTGGAATCCGCAGGGCGATCGGCGCGCGCAAAAGCAGGATTGTCATTCAGTTTTTGATCAATACGTGTGTACTTTCGATTACAGGTGGATTGGTCGGGTTGATAGTAGGGGTTGTTATACCTATCATTATCACGGTTGCGACAAAAATGCCAACGGTAATCCAGCCGTGGTCAATGGGGTTGGCGTTTGGGATTTCTGTCGCCACGGGAATAGTTTTTGGATTGTATCCTGCTTTAAGAGCGGCTTCTCTCGATCCGATTGAAGCGTTACGACACGAATAAAAAAAAGTAAATTTGAGCATAGAAGCAAGTAAAACATACTTGCGGTGATGCGATGAATTATGGTATAATATTAAGACTATGGGCGAAATTGAAGAAACAAATGAGCTTAAGCTCGATTTTACAAAACTTGAAAAAGTTGGCGCACAAGTCTCTACGACTCGTGCATCTGGTGCAGCGTCTTGTGATCCAGGCGTTATTCCTGTCGCAATCCAAAACGCGGATACAAAGGAAGTTATTCTTGTTGCATATACGAATGAATATGCGATGAAGGAATCTTTTGCAAAGAGAAAATTGATTTTGTGGTCAACATCCCGCAACAAGCTTTGGTTTAAAGGCGAAACCAGCGGTGAGACGTTTGACCTTCTTGAGGCGTATGTCAATTGCGAACAAAATTCTCTTTTGTACATTGTGCGTCCTTGCCGTGGCGGTATTTGCCATACAAAGAACGCTGCTGGTGAACCTCGCAACTGTTACTATCGTCGAATCGATTTTGATACATTGGCATTGACCAATATCAATCCTTAAGAAAAATTGGAGATAAAAATGTTAACAATCCTTTACATTGTTGAAGTCGTTGTTTGTTTAATGCTTGCTTTCGTTGTATTGTTGCAAAAACCGAAAGAAGGCGGTCTTGGTGGAATTGCAGGCGGCAGCATGGGCGAAGCTGTTTTTGGTGCCGACGCAGCAAACATTCTCGTTAAGACGACCGCATGGCTTGGCGCTATTTTGCTTGCCAATACGTTGATTATTTCACGTGTTTCTTCGCAAGCTTCCCGCAATGCTTCTTCTATCATGTATAAAGAAGCTCAGAAGGCTCAACAAGCAGCTCCAGTTGCCCCGGCTCCAGTTGCCCCAGCACCAGTTGCTCCAGCTCCTGTTGCCCCAGCACCAGTTGCTCCAAAAGCGAAGTAAATCTTTTAACGAATAATACGAATAAAAAGCCTTGCTGAAAATGCAAGGCTTTTTATGTATCTAGAAGTGGATTCCTAATGTTTTAAGGCGGTTAAGTATGACAAAGATACTTTTGATAAACATTATAAAGATGTCGGTGGTAATTGTCCTTTTAGGGCTTGCTGCAATGATGGCAACTCCTAAAGGGCGCTTGCCATTAGTGATACGGAATTTTAAAAAAGTATTATATCGCAACAGCTCTTTGAATTTGGAAGATGACAAGGAAGAGCAAGTGCCGTTATGGAAACGACTTTTGGCTTTTTGTTTTGTCGTAGCCGCTATTCTTATCGCGTTGTTTTTTAATCGTATTTAAAAACGTTATTTCAAACGGCGTATGAAGCGATTGGCGTTTTCGTCAATCGTTTCATTCATTTCCGAAAACTCCATTGAACGTATTTCAGAAAGTTTTTCAACGATTGATTTTAAAGAGGGGATTTCTTTCGTTCCGTCGCAATCACTTTCAACGAGTATACGATCAACGGGTAGCTCTTTCACAAGTTCACGATAGTTTATCGCGTGATCGTTCAAAATGCTATGGCCAACAGAAAAGAAACCGTTTATAGATGCAATGTCGGGAATCAAACCGCCCGATCTTGAAAAGCCGTGAAAAAGGAAAGATGGAATGTTCTTATATTTTGCGCACTCTTTATAAACTTCACCCCAACACTTGGCGCCATGCACCACAATAGGCCGATTCATTTCATCGGCAATTTCCAAGTGAGCAGAAAAAAGTTCGCGTGCATCATTTGAAATTATTTTGTTTTTAAGGCGGTCGAGTCCCGTTTCTCCGACTCCGCTCTCAGGATGTGCTTTAAGAATGTTTCTCAACCGTTCCTTGAAAGAGGGGATGTCAATGTTTTCGGCATACCACGGATGAATGCCGAAAAAAGGAATGTTCTGGTTTGATTGAGAGGACAGCTCTTCCCAATCACCTTCAGTTGCGGCGCAGATAAAGCGCGATGTTATTTGAGGGTCGTTGTTTAAAGGAAGGTGGCAGTGTGAATCAATCATGGTTTTTTTCAGGTGTAAACTCGGCGACAAAACCACCATGGTCCGCAATATCGAGAAATATTCTTGCGTCAGGCGCGACGTCGTGTAAAACAGTTTGATTTAAAGTGTTGTCGTGTGAAATTTTAGAAGAGTATGAATAGAAACGTTTTTCTTTCGGCAGCTTTTCCCACGCATCTTCAGTTCTTATTGTAAGGGTCATAGACTTGCGGGAAACGGCGCAAATTTTAAAAGTATCATCATTGTATACTGCAAAAACAAGAAACTCTCCCAATTCGCCGCGAAGAGGTGTGAAAGTCGCATTCGAGCATTCAATTGCTTTTTGCGCATGGATAGTAAAAGATGCGTCCTCGCAATCAGGAAACAAAACAAAACCCTTCACTCCGATTAATGTGGAAATTTCACATGGTCGAGTGAAGGGTGTTTTATTTCCGTCAACATCCGCAAGAAGTATTCCGTCTTCAAAACGGATGTTGGAAACGTTTGATGCCATTATTTTAATTTCAAATTGTCAAACGCAGAAGCGAGAGAAGAGAAGGAGGCATTTTTCGTTTTGCTTTCTTCCATCCAATCGTTGACGTCTTTTTCCTCGGCTTCGCGGGCAAGTTCTTCTGCCGAACGCGGCTTGAGAGGCCTGGCCTGGCATTGACGAATAGAAAGAGATACGCGCTCGTTTTCACGATCAATAGAAATCACTTTTACCGTGACGAGGTTGCCGGTCTTGACGAATTTGTGAGGATCGACAACTTTGTCCCAAGAGATTTCACGGAGTGGAACAAGCCCTTGTATGCCGCCTAATTCAACGAAAGCGCCGAAGTTTGTGACGTTTGCAACAGTTCCATTGATCGTTTGACCTTCGGAAAGAGTGTCCCAAAGATATTCACGGGCAACTTCTAATTCTTTGTCTTGAATAGCCTTGCGGGAAACAATGATGTTCAAGCCTCGATCGTCCGTTGAGTATTCCGAAATCACGAAGGGGAAAGTTTCTCCGACGTAAACACTTTGAGGTGTGCGGAATCTGTCAATTTGCGAGAACGGACAAAATGCACGCTGCCCGGCAATTGTGACTTCATAACCGCCTTTAATTTCTTTTTCGACCTTGCCTTGCATCGCAATCTTGTGGTCGAAGGCATGTTGCAAAGTGGCGTCAATTGAAGGCATTGCATCCGAGAGAGCTACATCTGCCTTTGCGAAAAGGAAGTAATCCTTTTTCATCGCTACAAATGTAACTTCTATATCATCGCCTTTTTGAATTGTAATGTTGCCGTCTTTGTCGGTCACGTCCGTGACCGGCATAAGACCAACCAACTTTGCGTTTACATCAAGAGTGACGAAGTCAGGGCCGATTCTTACGACATTTGCCGTAACTACGTCACCTTGATTGAATCCTTTTTGAAAAGACGAGAACTGCTGATCTAAAAGAGATCCAAAATTAAAATTATTGCTCATTTTAATTGAGTTCCAAAAGGGGATTAGTCCTTGTACGTGACAACGCCCTTACCCTTGCGGATCACGCCGATTTGATGCCACGGCTGACGGATTGAACGGAAGACCGTCTTGAGGGCTGGAAGGCTTGCTTTTGGAATAATCAAGACAAAACCAATACCCATATTGAATACACGGTACATTTCATCGTGGTCAACCTTGCCCTGACGTTCAATGAACTTGAACACTGTTGGGACTTCCCATGAATTGCGATCGATTTCGCAATTGCAACTTGAAGGCAATACGCGCGGAATGTTGTCCGGGAAGCCACCGCCTGTAATGTGGGCCATGCCGTTGATTTTTACCTTGTTGTCAAGCAAACGCGTGACAGGCTTTAAGAAGCTCTTGTGAACTGCAAGGAGGCTTTCACCGACAGTCTGGTTTGTACCAGGAAGCTTGTCGTTTGGAGACATTTGATTCATGTCAAAGAATACCTTGCGGGCAAGAGAAAAACCGTTAGTTTGGAGACCGTCGGAAGGAAGGCCGATTACGATATCCCCGGCGCGGATTGATTTGCCGGTAATGAGTTCCTTCTTGCTGACCGTACCAACAATCGTACCTACGAGATCGTATTCGCCAATTGGGTAGAGACCTGGCATTTCAGCAGTTTCACCGCCGAGAAGAGCCATTTTATTTTCTTTACAGGCCTTGCAAAGACCAAATACGATTTGAGAAAAAATCTTGTCGTCAAACTTTGACGTACCGACATAGTCCATAAAGAAAAGAGGACGTGCGCCCTGTACGAGGATGTCGTTTACGCAGTGGTTGACAATGTCTTGACCGACCGTATCGTGACGCTTCATCATAGCGGCAACTTTAAGCTTTGTTCCGACACCGTCAGTAGAAGAAACGAGGATTTGATCCTTAGGACCTGAAGGGATTTTGCAAAGACCACCGAATGAACCGATACCCCCTAAAACATTCTTCGTTTTAGTAGATCCAACCATCTTTTTAATGGCATTAAGAGCAAGCATCTTGTTGTCAATATTTACACCAGATTGGGCATAAGACGATTTTGGCTTATTTTGATTTGCGGATGCGTTCACGTTGAACTCCTTAACTTTAATTTAGGGTTGAAAATTAGGGAAAAATTATACCATTAAAACGGCAAAAAATCAAGGCGAAAGTTGTTGACTTATTGTAAGTTTATGTGATATCTTATGGGAAATATGTTTGTTCTATAGACACATAAAAAGCCATATTTGAAAAAAGGACATAAAAATGAAAGAAGTATGTGAAAAAGTTGTAGAAGAGCTTAATAAAAGAGGTTATTTTGCCGTATATTGCGCCACGAAAGAAGAGGCGTTTGACGCGATAATGAATGAAATAAAAGACGTTCAGCGGATTGGAATGGGCGGCGCAATGACAATGAAGGAATTGGGGGTCGCTGCGAAAGTGGAAGAAGAAGGGAAGCTCCTTACGAGAGGAGCCGATTGTGAAGTGTTCCTTTTGAGTGCGAACGCGATTACAAGCGACGGACGCATAGTTAATATTGACGGAAGAGGGAATAGGGTAGCCGCATCAATTTACGGGCCTAACAAGGTTATTTATGCTATCGGGCGAAATAAAATTGTCGATGGCGGAATCGATGCTGCAATAGAGAGAATAAAAGAAAAGGCGTGTCCGCCAAATTGCGTACGTCTTGACAAAAAGACACCGTGTGCCGTCACTGGAAAATGCGCCGATTGCAATTCGCCAGACAGAATTTGTAAAGTTACCGTTGTTTTCGACCGTTGCCCTACAGGTACGCCGACGACAGTTTATGTCGTTGACGCCGATTTGGGATATTGAGGCGTTATTTTAAAAGAGCGATACATTCGGGAGCAATTTCTTCAAGAGGAATTGTGACGAATGTTCTCTCATGAGCACGGGGATGGGGAAGTGTTAATTCACTCGTCGTTATTTTAAGGTTTCCAAACGTTATTATATCGATATCAATTGTGCGGGGAGTGTTTCGTCTTTTTTGGCGAACTCTCCCCAAAACATTTTCAATATCGTGGACGGCTTTGGAAAAGACAAAAGGGTCGAGTGATGTACGGACGAGCAAGGCCATATTTAGAAATTTCTGATTTGAAAATTCTTCAGGAACGTCTACGGGATCTGTTTCAATCTTCGAGCTTTCTTTTAAGATTTCCGTCTCAGGTATTTGCGCAATCAAGGAAATCGCTTTTTCAAGGTATTCTTCGCGTGGAGCAATGTTGCTTCCGAGGGAAAGCGTAACTGAAAATATTTCACTCATTGTTTGCGCCAATCAAAAACTGTTGCCAAATGGGCAAACCTGTCGAACGCGCAGTCGATGCCGGAGGAGGCATGGGCATCAGACGATAAAATCAACGGTACTTTGCGTTCAATTAAAAGCGCTCGCAAATCGGGGAGAGGATAAGGTTCCTTCAGCCACCCTCGTGAAATGGCTCCCGTATTTATTTCCGTTATTTTTCCTGATTCGGCGATGGCGTCTGCCGTTAATATCAGTTCATCCTTGTACCAGGAAGAGCAAGGATCGAAGTAAGGAAATTTTTCATTGAACTTCCATGGAAGGTCAGGATGTCCGATGATGTCGAATTCAAAAGACGCAGCCATTTTTCTTACGGCGGCGAAATAAGCGCGCAAATACTTTTCAACAGAACCGTCAAAGAATCTTTTAATACCTTCTTGAAGAGCGTCTATCGAAGTGTCGCAAGAGATATACGTAGAGAAATCGGGCGTTGAGACAAAATGAACAGAACCTATGATATAATCCAAGTCGAATTTTTTGTAATACGACTTGTCTGGCGTAGTGAAGTTTTCGATATAATCGGCTTCGACGCCGCAAAGGATTTCTATTTTATCTTTATATTTCTCGCCGAGAGAACGGATCTCTTTGATGTAGTCGTAAATGGTGTTTTCATCAAGCGTTCCGTTTTCGCAAAGGGGCAACATGGCGTGAGATGAAAATCCAAGAGTAGTAAAGCCTGAAGAAATGGCAGCAAGAATCATTTCTTCAGGTGTGTTTTTACCATCACAAAAAGAGCAATGAGTATGGAAGTTTTTAACTACTTTCATATTTGCTTTATCAAGTCGTGACGATAAAGATATCTGACGGCATCGCAATCCTGGGTGTGACCTGCGCGGTAGGAAACGACCGTACCCGTGAACCTGTCAGCACCCGTAAGTGTTAAGGCTGCAAGCAAGTCGAGCGTCGCGCGGTGCCAGACCGGCTCAAGAAACTTATTCGTCCCTTCAAGCGGGAAGCGCGGCTCGCCATAATATTTTTTGCCGTGAATAAGGATGTTGTTTTTGTTGTATCCCAAGTTACGTGTGTCGGCAAAAATTTTACCTATTGTTTTTGCAAGTAGATATTGACGATGAGTTGCATTCGTTCTTGCGTCTGCTCCGTATGCGAATGTTTCAGGAGTGACGTCGAAAACAATGCGTTGTTTACCAATGATTGTGTTCCAGGAAATCGCAACGTCAAGACGGAGCTTGTGGGAGCCGTCGTCCGGGAAAAAGAGAAGGAAATCTCCTCTATTGCCTGCAAAGGCGACAGGTTCTTTTACCGTCACATACGAGGCGTCTTGATCGGTTTCAACGATTCCCGCTTTTTTTATCGCGTCAACCATTGCCGTACTTGACTCGTCAAAAAGAGGCGGATCGCCGCTATTCGTTTTTAAAACGATATTATCAAGCCCAAGTCCGCCTTTGAGGGCGATGATGTGTTCAACCATGCGCAGATAATTGTGAGGCGAGCCGCTACGCAATACGAGATTTCGAGCACTCGTCCAAAGGTTTGAAATATCTACAGCCGTATCAAGCTGTTCAGGTTGATCAGTCCTTCGAATCCACCATCCAGGACGGGATGACGGAGCAAAAGTCAACGTGCGGCGTTCTTTGCCTCTGAAAGTGCCTACACCTGCCACACTCACTTCGCTTGCAATTGTAGTTCTTTTGCTACTCCAATTGCTTTTTTCCGAAAGGCGGACGTCGTCAGGCGTAATTTCATTGAAGGCCTTAAGAGCGCTCTCAAGAGATGATTGAGAGCCGCATAACACTTTTCCGATTGAATATTCGAATTTTTGTGACATTGTTTTATTATTTCTTCTTGTCTTTTGGGGCAAGTTTCATTGGGTCTTCTAAAAGCTTCTCCAACTTTGGAGAGATTACAGGTTCAAGTCCTGCAGTACGGAAACCGTCTACGACGTTGGAAAGCCAAACGCCAACTCCGCCGCGGACATCGTATTTCGGACAACGGAAAAGTTCTCTTGCACCATCAGGAGCGATAAAAACAACTGCCGGATAATTTATTGCGTCGCTAGGATTGAGTTTTTTATCTTTGTCTTTAGCTGCAAACTGCTTAGATAATGCTTCGTTAACACCGAAGTTTTCAATAAGCTTTAATTCATCTTCTTTAAGAGTCTTGAGAGATACTTTGTTGTTGTTTTTACTGTCTGATTTAAGCTTGATCAACATTACAACAATATTTTTCTGAGCAAAGTCCTTGAGGAACGGAGCAAATTTCATAAGCTTTTGCTCAATGAATTTTGACGGTTCGTCGTCCTTGAGCATAAAAAGAAGAATTGGCTCATTATTTGCTTCTGCGACTTTCTTAGCTTCTTTGTATTTCTTGTAGATAGGCTTTTTAGGTAGTTTCTTTTTGGGCTTTGCTTCTGCGGCTTTGTCGTCGGCAGCAAGACATACGTTTGATGTCATAGGCGCCAAAATAAGGGCTCCCAAGATTAATAGAATAATTTTTTTATACATTGTTTTTCTCCTTTTGTTTTAAATAATTGTGTATTTGTTTCGCTAAAACTGGCAATTGCGGATCGCGAGCGCCTGCTGTGACTATTGCTTCAACATTTGGTGATATTTCAATCAGCCGTTTGCAGGCGTTCTCGATGGAAGAAACTAATTCAACGTTGCAATTTGAAATTTTCTCAAGCAGTATGTCAGAATTTATATCGCGCGTTGCAGTTCCTCCCGCATCGTAAACGGGAAGCAACAACAATTTGTCTTGAGGGCGTATGGTGCGCGAAAACATTTCTGCAAGATCGTTTATCATTTTACGGAGCGGAGCGTAACCGTGCGGACGCCAAACAACGGCAACACCTTTGGGGAAGGCAGCTTGAAGAGCCGTCCACATTGCATGAAGTTTTTCCGTGTTGTGGGCGTAGTCGTCAATTACCGCAACGGGACTTTTTTCGTCTGTAAGTTTTTGCATTCTTCTTGCAACACCAGGGAAAGTGGCAAGGGCGGCTTTTAACTTTTCAGAATCTGCTCCAAGAAGAGAGGCGATTTTAATCGCCACTCTTGCATTATGGACATTATGTTCGCCTGGTTGAGGAATCGTATACGTGATGTTGTCTTCCGTGAACGATCCCGACCACGCATTTAACGTTAGTCCTTCAACGTATTTAGATTCTTTGCGGCAATCAATCACGATTCCTGATACTTGAGATTTGAAATGATCAAACAGGGCATCTGTTTCTTCAATTCCAAAATGATCGGCCGATGCATTCGTTATAATCGCCGCGTGGGGCGAGAAGGAGGTGAGCGATTTATCCGATTCGTCAACCTCTACAATTGCCCAACGCTGTGATTCGTCAATCGAAGAATTCAAAGGCTTTCTCACCGAACCGACACGGGTGTTGTCAAAATCCCATCCAGGGATAGACGCGCCGTTTACAACTACAGGATCAAATCCCGCACCCTCGAGAATATGCCCCAAGATGGCAGTTACAGTTGATTTTCCGCAAGTGCCTGCAACGGCGAGAACCTTGTTTGGTTTCAAGGCCTGTGATAACGCCTGGGCTCGATGGACAACGGGAATTTTTAATTCTTCTGCACGCTTAAGAGCGGGATGCGTTTCTTCAATTGCGGTGGAAACAATAATGCGATCGATTGTTTCATCAATGCCAGACCCGTCATCCGCAAGTATTTTTACACCTTGATTTCGCAAGGCAATCAAGGCGGGAGGATAATCGCTTTCAGGAATTGAGCCAATCAGACGATCTGCTCCCGAAACTTTTTCGCCTCGGTCTATCAGGAATTGGGCGAGGGCGCTCATGCCCACACCGCCAAGACCAAGAATAAAGTTTGAGCGTGCTTTCAGCATCAATTATTTTCCCAACAAGTTGCCGGCTTTTTTGAATATGCTGGACGCGCCGTCCTTTACGGCATCAACTGCAGCATCCGTAGTGTCGGTTAAAGCTTTTGTCGCTTTTTCCGTGGAATCGGAAATGGCTTTAGTCGTTTCAGACACGACTTCAGAAGTTGTGTTTGTAAAAGAGTCTGTTAAAGAATCGGCAAAGCCTTCAAAAGCATTACCTAAATTACCGAATTGTTTTTGTGTGCTTTTGAAAACGTCAAGGGCAATGTCTTTGAGTGTTGCGCCGTTTTGTTTCTTACCGATGTCTTTGAATTCCATATCTGGAAGAGGAATCGGGAAGAATTCCAATTGCGCCTTGCCTGAGACGATACGAAGACGATCAATAATAAGTTTCTTTTCAGACTCTTCAGTTGTCTGGGAAGCTTCTTCTTTTTCCGCCGCTTCATCTTCTTTTGTGGCATTGGCGATGATGTAGTCGAAATTGTTGGTGGAATTGTAGCTTACGTAACTTACGAAGGGCTTTTCAATCAAGATGTCTTCAATGTAGATTGTGTCGGAAAAGATTGTAGAAGGCTTGATATCCACATAGAGTCTCGCAAGCGATACGGCCTCATTCGGAGAAAAACCTTCAGGATTGCCGAGAACAGTTCCTTTAACATCCAACTTGCCTGTAAAAATATTTAACGATGCCGAATTCATTTTAAATGATGTTCCCGTGATGCCAGGAACGACAGAGTGGGCAATTGCTTTAGCGGCAGAGCCAATCCAAAGTGGCGATGTTAAAATCAGAAGTATGAGTGCGGCAAACAATCCCACAAAAGACCATAATGTGATTTTCAATATTTTTTTCGCTTTTTTGTTCATAGACTTTTTCTCCTCGTTTGAAGTAATATTTTACCCTTATTTTAGTACACCAGTCAAGAGAAGTAATACATCTTCTTCAGTGACGACTCCTAAAATTTCTCCCGTCTCGGGACTGAAAACTTCCGCATCGGTTTTTCGATGTTTGCGCATTATCGGCAAAATATCGTCTCCGCGTGTAGTGGAGGGGATTTTCAAACCGCGAAGATCCGTATCTGGAGTAGGGGGATGCGCAATATCTCCTGCTGTTGTCGCTTGAAGAGTGAGCACTCTGTCAATAAGGCGACGTTCGAAATCTGTTAAACGGGT
>JAGCMU010000022.1 GCA_017646325.1 Kiritimatiellia bacterium | reverse complement strand
GTGAGGTAAATTGAGGGGGCGGAAGGTAGGCAGTTTTGCAGTTTACCAGTTTGACAATTTGGCAGTTTTAATGGTAGGGCGGTCGCCCCGCGACCGCCGAAAATCGTGATATGGTGACAGACACGATGTTTTAAGATTGGAAACAACAAGAACAACTGATAAAAACAACTTTTTTCGCTGTGCTTTCTGCACGGCTCTTAAATTGGCGGGCGGTTGCCCGCCATAATTAAGAAGTTGTTTAAAATAGTTGTTTCCCAAAAATATAAAGTTGATATGGTGTTAAGTCACCATATTTTTGTTCATTAAAATGAATAAAAATGGATATTTTCTCTTGTGGGATTGTAAAAAAAAGAGTATAATTCATTTTAATGAATAAAACAGAGATAGGAAAAGCGATTGTTGAAAGGCGCGATACGCTACAAATTACGCAGGCGAGGCTTGCGAAATTGAGTGGCGTTTCGGTGCATACTATTTCCAACCTCGAAACGGGAGAGGGAAATGTTACTCTTGAAACGCTTCTTAAGGTTGCAAATATTGTGGGTTTTAAAGTGAGGGTTGGAGTATGAAAAGTGCGAGGGTTTTTCTTTAAATGCCAGCATGAAAGGATAGAACGGAAGTAGCCTTTTTGGTATAATCCTTATTGTAGTAGAATCTCTCATTCCAACAAAAGGAGGAAAAATGAAATTGACTTTCTTTGGTGCGGCGCACACAACCACGGGATCAATGCATCTCGTTGAAGCAAACGGCAAAAAAATCCTTCTTGATTGCGGCCTTTATCAAGGTCATCGAAAAGAGGCGTTTGAAAAGAACCGCAATATTCCTTTTGATCCAAAAACTTTAGACGCTGTTATTTTATCTCACGCCCACATTGACCATTCGGGGAATTTGCCGCAGCTTGTCCGTCGCGGTTTCCGCGGCAAGGTTTATGCGCGTCCCGCCACGGTCGATCTCATAAACGTAATGCTTCGCGATTCTTGTTTCCTTCAATTGCGCGACCTTGAATACGTGAACAAGAAGCGGCGCAATCAGGGGAAAAATCTTTTCGAGCCTCTTTACGAACAGGAAGACGTCGACAAATTGATGACGATGATGAACCCCGTTCCGATGAAGCGTATCGAAGATCTCGGCAACGGCGTGACATTCGTATTCCATAACGCTGGACACATTTTAGGTTCCGCGATTATCCAACTTGATGTGGAAGGGCAGAACGGGAAGAAGTCACGTCGCCTCGTTTTTTCGGGGGATTTGGGACAACCAAACCAGCCAATTCTCCGTCATTACGAATGTCCGCAAGGTGCAGATATCGCAATCATCGAATCGACTTATGCAGATAGGTTGCATCCGTCCGCCGATGACGTATCGGGCAGATTGAAATCGTATATCGAAGATATCTGCCAGCAAAAATCAAAGCTCCTCATCCCCGCTTTTTCAGTTGGGCGTACGCAGCAAATTCTCTACTATTTGAACAGACTCGTCGCAACAGGCAGAATCAAGAATATGCCGAGCGTCTACATCGACTCTCCTCTTTCGCGCAAGGCCACGAAAATTTACATGGATCACAAAGAATGTTATAACGAGGAGGCATCCGATATACTTCGCAAGGGAGACGATCCGTTTAAACTTCCAAATCTTACATTCGTCGGAACACCAGAGGAATCAATGGCGTTGAACGATACTCCAGGGCCTATGATTATCATCGCCGCAAGCGGAATGTGCGAAGGCGGCAGAGTCGTTCACCATTTGAAGCAAATTATTTCCGACTACCGCAACATCGTATTGATTGTAGGCTATCAGGCGGAAGGTACTCTCGGGCGAAGACTTGTCGAACGCAAGGAGGATACTATTTCCGTTCTTGGCGACGTAGTCCCGTTTAAAGCGCGCGTTCAAACGATCAATGCACTCTCCGCACACGCCGATCAAACAGGTCTTCTTGATTGGTATAAGGAAATTTCCAAGAACGTCAAATACGCCTTTGCCGTACACGGCGAAGAAGAAAAGGTGTCGGCTATGGTAGACTTGCTCAAGGAATGCGGATGTCCGAACGCATTTGCTCCAGTTCCTGGACAAGTTTTTGAAATTCCATAACACACAATTTTATTGCCTATAACCCATATTTTATGGTAGAATCTCACAAATGACTTCAAATGACGAATATGTATTACAGCTCCTTCAAGAAGGTGGCTTTATCAGTGCAGAGCAGTTGGAAATCGCCTCGCAGGCAATGCGCGAGGGTAACGAAACAACTCTTGATGTACTTATATCTTCTGGTCAAATAGCAGAAGACGATGTTCTCGGCACTATCGCCGAGCAGTTTGGTTTGCGTTATGTGAATATTGACGCCAGTGCTTTAGATATCAATCTGGCAAAAGATATTGCGCCTGAAATCGCCCGCAAATATGGTGTCGTTCCTGTAATGAAAACGGATGACACCATTACCGTTGTCCTTTCCGATCCAATGGGTTATGAGGCGGTCGATTCTCTTCGTTACGTTCTTCACGGGCTTGATGTGCAGGCAGTGCTTGCTCCTTCTGCGGAAGTAAAAGCGGCGATGAACCGCCTGTATCCTTCCGGTGCAGACGAAGTTACCGCCCGTGTTGACGACGATGGGTCTAGTGCAGAAAATGCTACGGGTGATGACGCTCCTGTCATTAAACTCGTAGGGATGATCATTTCGAACGCCATCAAGATGAAGTGTTCCGATATTCATCTTGAGCCGATGGAAAAAACGTTTCGCGTCCGTTATCGTATTGACGGTGCGCTCCGTGAAATGGATTCTCCTCCAAAGCGTTTGCAAGGTGCGATTCTTTCCCGTGTGAAAATCATGGCGAAGATGAAAATTTCTGAAAAGCGTATTCCGCAGGACGGCCGTATTCAGGTTAAAGTCAACGGCAAGGATCTCGACCTTCGTGTCAACTCTGTGCCGACGAACCATGGCGAATCGATCGTCATGCGTATTCTTGATAAATCGAATCTCGCGCTTGGCCTTCCTCAATTGGGATTCCTTTCAGATGACCAAAATAAATTTGAAAAACTTATTCGTCTTTCCGACGGCGTCGTGCTTGTAACGGGACCTACTGGCTCTGGAAAAACAACGACGCTTTACGCCTGTTTAGGGCAAATCAATTTGCCGGACAGAAAGATCATCACTGTTGAAGACCCTGTCGAATACCAAATGAGCGGTATCAATCAGGTGCAGGTAAACCGTGACGTGGGCCTGGACTTCTCCGCCGCTCTCAGATCTATTTTGCGTCAAGCGCCGAATATCGTGATGATTGGTGAAATCCGTGACTCTGAAACGGCCGATATCGCAATGGAAGCCGCTCTCACGGGTCACTTGGTGTTTTCAACGCTTCACACGAACGATGCTCCAAGCGCCGTCACACGTTTGACGGATATGGGCGTCAAACCGTTCCTTGTCGCTTCGGCTCTCCGCGCTGCCATGGCGCAACGTCTTGTGCGCGCGATTTGTCCAAAATGCAAACAGCCGTATACGCCTACCGAGCGCGACCTTAAGATGCTCGGCCCGATTGCAAAAACAATCCCTGAAACCATGTATGTGGGTGCAGGTTGTAACGCATGCAATGCCGGCTACAAAGGACGTAAAGGTATTTTTGAAATCTTTGAAATTGACGATACGATTCAACGACTCATTTTCGACCATGCGCCTTCTTCCGTATTGCGGGAACGCGCTCGAGAAATGGGAATGCGCACGTTGCGCGAAGATGGCATGTTAAAGGTTGCTTCCGGCATGACATCGCTTAAAGAAGTTTTACAAGCAACTATGGGAGATGCAGACTAATGGCTACAGAAATCACAATGAAAGACCTTCTTCAAGCAACGATTGACGAAGGGGCTTCCGACCTCCACGTGCGTGCGCTTATGCCGCCAGAGTTGCGTGTTCACGGCGAACTTGTCGCTATTGCCGACGAGCCGTTTACCGATGAAGATACGTATAAGCTTTGTCATGAAATCATGACTCCAGAACAAGCTGAAGAAGTCGAGAAAAACGGTGGCGCGGACTTCGCCGTTTCCCATGAAGACGGTACGCGTTTCCGTGTGAGCGTCTTCAAAGAACGCAAACGTTGGGGCTGCGTACTTCGTATGATTCCGTCAACTCTTCTTTCCCTTGAAAAGATTGGTCTTCCCGATACCGTGAAAGAGCTTCTCTTCAAGCCGCGCGGGCTCATCCTCGTGACGGGTCCAACAGGTTCAGGTAAGTCGACGACTCTTGCATCAATGCTCGATTTGATCAACCGCGAACGCGGCGTACACATTATCACGATTGAAGACCCGATCGAATTTTACCATACATCGAAGAAATCTCTCGTCACGCAGCGCGAAGTCGGTGATGACGTCCCTTCGTTCGCAGAAGCGATTCGCCGTGCGTTGCGTCAAGACCCCGACGTAATCCTCGTCGGTGAAATGCGTGACTTGGAAACGATCAGTGCTGCAATTACCGCTGCCGAAACAGGCCACTTGGTGTTCGGTACGCTTCATACGACTGGTGCCGCCGAAACGGTCGACCGTATTGTCGACGCGTTCCCGACGAACCAGCAGGCACAGATCCGTACGCAGCTTGCCGCTGGTCTTCAAGCGGTAATTTCGCAAATTCTCCTTCCAAAACTCGGCCCGGACGGAGAAGTCCACGGTCGTATTGCGGCGTTTGAAATCATGACTTCTACAGACGCAATCCGCAGCCGTATTCGCGATAACAAGACGAATATGATCAAGAGCGACCTTCAAACCGGCGCGAAGTTCGGTATGATTACGCTTGACGCATGTCTCTTGGAGCATTATCGCAATGGCTACATTTCTTACGACGAACTCATTACGAAGTCGCAAGATCCCGATACGGTTGTTGCAAAACTCAGAGAAGAAATGGGGCAAAAGTAATCATGGACGAGACAATGTCACAAGTTCCTTTCGATCCGCTTCTTGATTTGCTCGTTACGAACGGAGTTTTGGACGAGGATCAAATTGCCGTATTGAGAGAGGAGCAGAGGAATTCTGCGGGCAAGACATTCCGTCAACTCGTTTTGGACGGCGGGTATGTTGAGGAAGATGATCTCCTCAGCATGATGGCAGCGTATCAAGGGTGTGATGTGATGGATTTGGGTGCGGCTACGTTGGATACCGATGTAGTGAATGCAATCCCGTCTTCAATCGCGCGAATGTACAATGTCCTTTGCGTCGCTTCGGACGATACGTCTGTAACGCTTGCGACGAGCGATCTTGTAGACCCGCGTGTCGCGGATGAAGTTTCGTTTTCTCTTACGAAAGAAGTTCGCTTTGTAATGGCGAAGGAAGAAGATGTTTCTTCTCGCATTTCCCAATATTATGGTGACGAATCTTCATCTGTCGCCGATATGCTTGCAGGTCTTGGCGAAGGCCTTACGGCGGATGAAGGCGTTTCGGCAGATCCCAACGATGTCGCGTCTTTGGAAGGAGCGGCAAACAACAACGCGATCATTCGATTTGTGAACCTTGTCCTTTATCAAGGCGTTGTCGATAGAGCTTCCGATATTCACGTTGAGCCATTTGAAAACGATTTTAAAATCCGTTATCGCGTAGACGGAGCGCTTTATGAAATGAAGGCTCCGGATGTGTCGATGGCTCCTGCAATTATTTCCCGTATTAAAATCATGTCGGGCTTGAATATTGCAGAACGCAGAATTCCGCAGGATGGTCGTATTGCAATTACTGTTGCAGGACGGCCTGTCGATCTCCGTGTAAGCTGTTTGCCTACTGCTCACGGCGAATCGGTCGTTATGCGTATTCTCGATAGAGGCGCCGTTTCTCTCGACCTTGAAAATGTCGGGCTTCCTGAAGACGTGTATGAACAAATCACTATGGATATCGAAAAGCCGAATGGTATTATCGTCGTGACGGGGCCGACCGGCTCTGGAAAAACGACGACGCTTTATTCGATTCTCCGCCGTATCAATCAGGTCGACACAAAGCTTCTCACTGCAGAAGAACCGGTCGAATACGATATGGAAGGAATTGTTCAAGTTCCGATCAACTATGAAACGGGCAATACGTTCCCGAAAGTTCTTCGCGCGTTCTTGCGTCAAGACCCCGACGTTATGATGATCGGAGAAATTCGTGACCTTGAAACTGCTGAAATTGCAATTCAGGCGGCACTCACAGGTCACTTGGTTTTCTCTACGCTTCACACGAACGATGCGGCTGGCGCTGTTATGCGTTTCGTCGATATGAACGTTGCTCCTTACATGGTGGCGTCAACTCTTGAAGGTGTTCTTGGTCAACGTCTTTTGAGAACTTGTTGCAAGGAATGCAAGGAAGGTTATCAGCCTGATGCCGAAACTCTCGATCGCATTTCTCTCACCGCAGATGAAATCGGCGGTCGCCCGTTCTATTTCGGCAAAGGTTGTAAAACTTGTAACGGAACAGGTTACAAAGGCCGTAAAGGTATTTTCGAATATTTGCGTATTTCAAATCCTATCCGCGAACTCATCAACAATCGCGCTCCAACGCTCATCATCCGCGAAAAAGCCCGCGAACTCGGCATGCGTACAATGCGTGAAGACGGCGTAAGAGCAATCCTTGACGGATATACGACAGTTGACGAAGTCTTGCGTTATACCTAATTTGATGCGTTTTTTCTTGATGATTTTCGTTGCCCTCGTGGCATTCTGGGCGAACGCAAAAACAGACGTTACGTTTTTGATGTGTTATCGCCCGGATCATCCAGAAGATCCGACGACGCGCCGCTTGATTGAATTGGCGGCTGAAAATCCTGAAATCCGTCCGCTTCAATGGGGCGGATTGACTCTTCCTGGCGCTGGTGGGCGCGCGACGTTCATGTTGGCTCTCGCGGGCGGCAGTGCTCCCGATGTGTATAAGGCGTGGTTTCATATTTTGAAGCACGATGTCGAAAAGGGTTTTTGTTATCCGCTTAATGAATGGCTTGGCGATGATGTAAACGGTAACGGCAAACTCGATGACGATGAAGCGAAGTGGGAAGGGTGGAAAAAAGTTCCGCAATTGTGGAGAGATGTCGCAACTCTTGACGGAAAAGTTTATGCGATTCCCACACCGGGATTTGCGTATTACGGGCTTGTGTACAGACGCGATTTAGTTCGTGCGGCAGGGCTTGATCCAGATAAGCCGCCGCGGACGTGGAAAGAGTTTTATTCGTGGTGCGAAAGATTAACGTATAAAAACAAAGTTATTCCTGGAGCGAAAATTCAGCGCGGTCAACGAGCATTTTGTATTGAGAACCGTCCGTGGAGTTTTTTGCCGTGGGTGGGGGCTGCTGGCGGTGATGTAATTGAACAAAAGAAGGATGGATCGTGGCGTGCGACTTTCGATTCTCCTGAATGTATCAAGGCGGCAGACTTTCTTCATTCAATTATAAAAAGCGGCTTCGTGCGTACGTTGCCGCAACTTTCAATGTCAAATGAACTTGCAGACCTGTTCGTTCAGGGCGAAATCGTGTGTGCGTTTGGCGGCGAAGATTTCGTTCAATATCTTACGGAGCGCTTGAATTTCCCGGCGTCTGAAGTAGGGCTTATGCCGTTCCCTTCGGCAGATGAAAATTGTAAGAGAGTGCTTCAAGTGCACAAGCATTTTTATGCGATGACGGACGGGGTGGGGAAAAGGTCCGAAGAAGAGCGCAATATCGTGTGGAAGTGCATGAGTGAATTGGCGGGAGATAGAATTTACGATGATACCGTGAGGAAAAATGTCGCGGAGGGGCGGACGCGTTGGTGTTTGCCGTCGGATTTGAAGCGACTTGGTTTTCTCGAGCATCTCTCTGAAATGCCGCCAACGGTAAGGCGTATGTATGACGAGCTTGAACGCGGCGAGATTAAAGCGGTAACGGAGCCGTATGTTGGATTTTGGCAGGCGGCAAGTGATTTGGTGGGGCGTCGGTTTTTGGGAATACTTTTAAGTGATGCAGGAATTGATTTTGATTACAAGGAAGCTCTTTCGTCTATTACCCGCGATGCGAACAAGGGATTGATGTTTAGTGAAGATAAAAGAGATATCGCAAAATACCGTCCGCTCGCAAGAATCATTTTCGGTATCATCTTGATAACGCTTATCGTGTGCGTTTATATTTTCGTCAGGCGCGAAAAAAAATCACCACAGGAAATGGAAGCGCCGCGCCGCTTTTCTTTGACACCTTGGATTTTTCTTGCTCCCGCAATCATTTCAATCGCACTGTGGAGTTATTATCCGCTAATTCGCGGCGGAATAATGGCATTTCAAGATTACAAGATTGTCGGCGAATCTTCGTGGGAAGGATTTGATAATTTTATCCGCGTTGCAAGCGATCCCGTTTTCTGGCAGTCGTGGGGCAGGACTATTCAATATGTGTTTATTACGCTTTTGCTCGGCTTTACAACCCCAATCTTGCTTGCGATTCTCTTAAGCGAGATACCGAGAGGAAAAATATTTTTCCGGACGGTGTATTTTCTGCCGCATCTTACAAGCGCGCTTGTCATCACTCTTATGTGGAAGATGATGTTCGACCCGACGGAAAATGGTTTGTTGAATCAAGTCATAATGTTTTTTGGGGGAGAAAGGTGTTCGTGGATTCAAGATCCGTCATGGGCGATGGTATGTTGTATTTTGCCTGGCGTATGGGCGGGCGCTGGAATGGCAAGTTTGATTTATATTGCAGCCCTCGGAAGTTTACCAAACGATTACTATGAAGCGGCGGCAATTGACGGCGCTGGGATTTGGGGTCGTTTTAGACACATAACATTGCCTCAATTGGCGCCACTTATGGTGATTAATTTTGTAGGCGCGTTTATTGCGGCGTTTCAAGGGATGGGGTCGATTTTTCTTCTTACGTTTGGCGGACCTGGGGACGCGACAAATGTTCTTTCGCTTGCGATTTGGAAAGAAGCCTACAATAATTTGCGGTTTTCGACTGCGACTACGATGGCGTGGTTTTTGGGTGTTGCTTTAATCGGGTTTACGTATTTGCAAATCAGATTTTTACGCAAGGTCGAATTCCGCCGCGCGAAAATGTGATCGATTACCCTTTCTATTCGTTTTTCATTTTTCATTAAATTTGCTATACTATCTTTTGTGAAGTGTAAAAAAATATATGTATCAGGTCATCGGAATCCTGATGTTGATTCGCTGACAAGCGCATGCGCTTTAGCGGATTTGCGCCGTCATACTATGGGTGGAGAAGTTGTCGTTGAAGCTCTTTGCCCAGGAAATTTGCCGGCGAAAGCGGAGTGGGTATTTAATCACTTTGGTATTACACCGCCCATTCAAAAGAACGATGTGTACATAAAAGTGATTGATATTGTCGCAACCGACATCGTCCCATTATCTGCTGATATTCCATTGATTGAAGCTTTACGGAAATTGGAAGCGTCAGGCGAATCATCTCTTCCTGTGATTTCAAGAACGGGAAAATATCTTGGTGATCTCCAGCCGTTGAAATTACTTCACTTTTTTATTGAAGGTAAAGATTTGCAAACGCCCGTGGGGGAAGTTCCATTAGGCGAAACTCTCGTTCTTAATTCAAGTGACAGAGTTCATGATGTAAAAGGTCACGCCATCAGATCCTCGCAAAACCATTTTTCTGTTTTGGATGAATCAGGGCAATTCTGCGGCACGGTCTTAAAACGGTCATTTGCGGAAAAACCGCCGTACAGAATGATATTGGTAGATCACAATGAAACGGATCAAGGAATTTTAGGTCTTGAAGAATTGCCCGTCATCGAGGTCGTCGATCATCACCGTATTTCGTTTTCACCGACAATCGAGCCGATTCGATATACTGCCGATATTGTCGGATCGACGTGTACATTGGTGACGAAAATGTATCGCGCTTCTGGTTTGCGTCCATCAAAACAAATTGCAGGAGTGTTGCTTGCGGGAGTTGTTGCAGATACGCTTCTTTTCCAATCGCCGACAACGACAGAAACAGATAGAATCGCGGCGGCATGGCTTGAAAAAATATGTGGAGAAACAGCGCAGTCATTGATGGATGGAATGATGTCCATTCCTTCTCCGATGATGTCTATGACTCCAGAAGCAGCATTGGAATCTGATAGAAAACTTTATACTGAATCAGGCTTCAAATTCTCCCTTTCTCAGATTGAAGAATCGAATTTCCTATATTTCCATCATCAACTTCATGCCTTTGAAGATTCCCTTTCGGAACTCATCAATCGCAAGGGGCTTGATTTTGCAGGGCTGTTGATTACTGATCCTGTACGCGGGGATTCCGAATTTCTTTATAAAGGCGAAGAAGGTGTCAAGAGATCTCTTCCTTGGAGGCGTAACGCTAACGGAACTTTTTCTCTTCCCGGGGTATTGTCTCGCAAAAAACAACTTCTTCCACAAGTCTTGTCCGCTCTATCTTCTTTGAGATAGAGTCTCCTCGCTCTCCCGTTAAAATTGTCAAACTGTCAAACTCGCAAACTGTTTCTACCCTGTCCTCCGTAGTCTCGCGAAGGAGGATGTCAAACTGCCCACAAAAAACTCCAAAATTCTTCATTAATCATTTTTCATTCTTCGTTAAATTTGTTATACTATTTTCAAATGAAACCGATAGCGACATCTACAAGTGATTTTGCCGATTTGATTAAGAGCGGTGCTATATACGTTGATAAAACGGCGTATTTTCATCGTCTTGTTTCAAACAGGACGAATAATCTTTTGTTTTTGTCTCGTCCGCGCAGATTTGGCAAATCGTTAACGATTACTGCCTTGAAGGAAATTTTTAGCGGTAATCGTGAACTTTTTGAAGGCCTTGCAATTTCCAAAACAGATTGGTCATGGGAAAAATGGCCTGTTATATATTTTAATTTTGGCGATGCTCTCACTACTGATTTTGAATCTTTTTTAGCGTCGGCGACCCCACGTATCAAGCAGCGTCTTGAGGAGGCTGGTTTCGATGATTATAACGACTCTATTCCTCCAAGCGTAAATTTTGGTAATGCTATTGATAGTCTTTCAAAAAAGAATGGCAATCGTGGCGTTGTTATTCTTATTGACGAATACGACGCTCCCATAAGCCATTCCCTTTCTGATTTAGAAAAAGCAGAAGCGATACGTGATTGGATGGGCTCGTTTTATCAGGTGATGAAAGATCGCACAGGTGCGATTCGTTTTCTTTTGATGACGGGCGTTTCAAAGTTCACAAAAATGTCTGTGTTTTCGTGTCTTAATAATATCGTTGATATTTCGACGCGTCAAGAATATGCGACAATGCTTGGGTACACAGAAGAAGAGTTGGAGGAGGACTTTGAAGAACATTTGCGCGAACATGCAAAAGTAATGGAAAAATCTTATGAAGATTACCGAGCGGAAATGAAGCTTTGGTACAATGGTTTTCGGTTTTCCCATATCAATCCCGCAACAGTTTATAATCCAATTTCCGTTGCTCTTACATTGGACGCAAAGGAGCCTGATTTTCGTGCAATATGGTCGTCAACTGGTCGCGCGTCGTCGCTCATGAATTCGCTCAAGCGTTGGGATATGCTCGCAATCGACCCGGACAAAACGCAATTTGTGACGGAACAGGAACTTGATGTTACGAATTTGGCCGACTTAAAACCGATTGGAATGCTTTACCAAACCGGCTACCTCACGATTAAAGATTACGCAGATGGGCTTTACACTCTTTCCGTACCCGATGAGGAAGTCCGTCGCGATTTGAATCTATTGATGACGAGCGTTGCTGCCGAAAAGGACGTTTCTTGGGCGGCAAGTCTCGGAGCAAAACTTCGAGGCGGCGCATTTGCAGATTTC
>JAGCMU010000001.1 GCA_017646325.1 Kiritimatiellia bacterium | reverse complement strand
GACTTTTTCTCCTCGTTTGAAGTAATATTTTACCCTTATTTTAGTACACCAGTCAAGAGAAGTAATACATCTTCTTCAGTGACGACTCCTAAAATTTCTTCCGTCTCGGGACAGAAAACTTCCGCATCGGTTTTTCGATGTTTGCGCATTATCGGCAAAATATCGTCTCCGCGTGTAGTGGAGGGAATTTTCAAACCGCGAAGATCCGTGTCTGGAGTAGGGGGATGCGCAATATCTCCTGCTGTTGTCGCTTGAAGAGTGAGCACTCTGTCAATAAGGCGACGTTCGAAATCTGTTAAACGGGTGGCGTCGTTTTTGTCGGACAAAAGATTGCGCAGGGAATCGCGCGAATAATTTTGATTTGGCCCTTTCGTGTCTTTTATTCTGAAAACAAAATTAATCAAAATTGAGAATATGTATGCAATCGGTTTTAAAACGAAATTGATTGTCTTGAGAAACCACGTGACAGAAAGAGACATCCGCAAAGGTTTTGAGGAAAAAAGCAGCTTTGGCAAGTATTCGCCCGTAAAGAGGATTATTACGGCGGTTATGCACGCCCATATTGTGCGTGACGTGGGGGAGAGCGGAAAGAATTGCAATGCAAGTGTAGCTGAAACAGTTGAAATAGAAACATTTGCGATATTGTTTGCGATAAGAATCGTCGTCATCATATCGGGGAGATTGTTCAAGATGGAAATCAATCTCCGTGCGGCAGAGGATTCGCGTTTTTTGCTGCCTATATTTCCGATTGAAGAAATGACTCGTGAGCGCGGAACGGATAAAAGTCCCGTTTCAGAGCCGGAACAAAGTGCGGAAATTGCAATCATAACAATGAAAAGACATATCAAAAGGAAGGTCATGATTGCATCTCCCTGTTGATTGTGGCGCGCCGTCCCTCACGTGCGGGACGAACAGATTCGTCGTCTTCTTGTACGGGACGGACGATCAATTCCAAAATATCGCCGCGTGTAATGATGCCCGCCGTGCCACCCCAGCGGTCCTTTACAAGGGCGATACGCCGCCCTGTTTTTGCGAATAGAACCAGTACATCATCTAGCCCGTCCATTTCTTCGACAATCATCGGTTCATGAGTCCATGTCGAGGCACGGTGCGCGGGGTCTTTTAAAAAGCCGTCTACATTCAAAAAACCGACAATATGATCCATGTCTTTTTCGTAGACGGGGAGATACGGGTAGTCTGAATCATTTGCGATTTTTACTTTTTCTTCGTCGGTAAGGTTTGCTTCAACGCCAACAAGTCTGATACGCGGAGTCATTTCGTTTATCACGTACAAGTCTGGCAAACGCATAACGCCTTCTACCATTGAAGCTTCTTCGGAATCAAGGATGTTGTATGCTTGAGCTCTTTTAATGATAGTGTGCAGTTCGTCGTCTGAAAGGGCTCGGCGTTCACGCGTCAGAAAGTCTTTGAAAATTGATGTCCCGAGCGACATCATAAAAGAAAGGGGTTTTAGAACGGCAATCCAAAAACGCATTGACGTAATGATAAAAGGCATCATTTTTTGAGCGTTTCTCAAGGCGAGCTGCTTTGGCATGATTTCACCAAAGATTAAAAGCAAAATCGTAAACGTCGGGATTGTTGCGACAACTGCGACACTTTGGGAAAAGATCAAGGAAAAAAGAGAGTAGCCTAAAGAAGCGATTGCAAAGTTTACAAGCGTATTCCCGGTTAGAATCGTTGAAAGAAAAACCGCAGGGTCATTGTGCCATTTCTGAAGATGTTCTCCGATAGACGGATGTTTATCGGAAATCGCCTTTATCTGATAAGGGGTTAGAGAAAAAAATGCCGTTTCCGAGGAAGAGAAAAATGCGCTCAAAAAAACGAGGGCGATAATAATGGATGTAAAAACAATAATCAAAATTTATTACTCCACAATATCTTCGACCGTAATTTTTGTTCTGTGGCCAGATCCAATCGTTTCAACTTCCAATACGTTTGCCATCCACCGTTCGCCAAATTTCTTGACTCTTGTTCCCCATAAACGGCGCATCGTTTCCATTTGCGGATTGAGTTGTTCCGCCTGCATCAGGCATCCCGTCTTTTTATCCGCCCACAAACGAACGGCTGCCATTCCTTCGATTGGGGTTTGGGGCGCGACGAGAATGACAGAACAGCGTTGGCCATGGACGCTTTCAGATTCGCGTTCTTCTTCAAATACGGGATTCTTCCACCAAAGAAAATCAAGCGTCAAATCAAGCCACGTGACATCTGTGTCCATTACGTTATCGAGGATGCTTGGAATTTCCGTCATTTTATCTTCGTTTGCATTTCGCTTCCAAATCTTGGAAACACCGTTTTTACTGCGGGAAATCGTTACTTCCATAATTTCTTCATCAGTGTCGCGTTTGCAAATTCTTACGCGAAGCGATTCCATCGGATTTGTCCTGTCCATGTAAAGGGAGTAGCTGTATTCGTTTTGAACAATCCCTTTTTTATTTCGCAAAATGATATCTCCGTCGAGTCTTATGCGCGAGCGGGGAAGCATTGACCTACACGCAAGAAGGACGTCAGAGGCGGAAGACGATGCGTTAAGTACACTTTGCGTGGACGTAAGTGTTTTTATGCTTGAGAGTTGATTTACGTCGTCTGCAATTACATTAAAACATGTAAAAAACACAAATAAAACAAATGCAAAAATCTTCATCGTCTATTTCCTCGCATTGAGACGTTTTTCAATACCTTCGTTCTTAGGACCGCCGACCATGCGCCCCATTTCGTAATACTGCTTTGCACTGTTGATGTCCTTTGGATTGATAAGAAGAATCACCGACACTAAATTATAATATGCGATATATGACCTAGGGTGATTGCGGATTGTTCTTTCCAATGTCGCGCGAGCGGCAAAGTTGCTGTTCAATCCGATTTGCGCAGTTGCAAGGAGCAAGAGTGCTTGAAGATTTGAAGCGTCTGTTTTTAAGATAGATTGAAGTTCTTTTTCCGCCGCAAGAAAATTCTTCCCCTTTATCGCCTCGAGCGACCATGCAAGGCGGTCTTTTACAGAGTTGGTTATGGGCTTTGGAGGAAGGACTTTCTTTTCTGCTCTTGGAGCTGTAGAGACGGGTTTAGTGTTTTCTTTAGCAACAGGCTTTTCCTCTTTTTGTTTTACACCATGCTTTTTATTCCAGCGTTCCTGCAGTTTTGTCGTGTCGGTCACTGCGACAGAACGGACGTTTTTGTCGATTTGTTCAAACCGAATCGTTTCAATCGAGCCTAAACAAGTCGCTTTTCTGTTTCGCAACGGAGCAAACTCCGGAGAAGCCGCACGTTCCGGATTTTCACTTTCAACCCGTTCCAATTCGGCAATTGCTTCGCGATAAAGCTTGATGGCGTTGTCTGCATCGCCTTCAAGAGCTTTATCCTCGGCTTCCTCAATAATTGAATTTGCCTTTTCAAGGAGTATGTGCAAGCGTTTTGGCTCTTTCTCGTCTTTTTCTTCATCGGGGAATAACCCAAACCAGGAAAATGCAGAAGAGGAAAAGCTTATTAGCGTAAAGATGTAAGTTAGAAGAAATGTCGTTTTCATAAATCAGTTTTTAAATGAGTGAATTGGAGCAGGGATTCTTCCCTTGCGAGAAATGAACTTGGAACAGTCAAAACGATTGACATTCATTACGGGAGCGTGGCCTAAAAGGCCGCCAAGTTCAATTGAATCGCCCACATCCATTCCGACAACGGGAATAATACGAACAGCCGTTGTTTTCTGGTTGATCATACCAATTGCAGATTCGTCGGCGATAATTCCCGAAATGGTTGATGCAGGAGTATTGCCTGGAATTGCAATCATATCAAGACCGACAGAACAAACGCACGTCATCGCTTCAAGTTTTTCAATCGTCAGAGCACCTGCTTCAACGGCATCAATCATTCCCTGGTCTTCACTGACCGGAATGAATGCACCTGAAAGACCTCCGACGTACGAGGAAGCCATAACGCCGCCTTTTTTAACTTGATCGTTGAGAAGGGCGAGCGCTGCAGTAGTTCCAGGCGCGCCAGGATGTTCAAGACCGATTTCTTTAAGAATGTCGGCGACAGAATCACCGATAGCCGGCGTCGGCGCAAGGGAAAGATCGATAATACCAAAAGGAATATTCAATCTGCGCGAAGCTTCTTGTGCAACGAGCTGACCTACGCGGGTGATTTTGAAAGCCGTGCGTTTTATCGTTTCGCAAAGGACTTCAAAACTCTCACCGCGTACTTGTTCAAGGGCGCATTTTACGACGCCAGGCCCTGAAACACCAACGTTGATTACCGCGTCACCTTCGGTAACTCCGTGGAAAGCACCGGCCATAAAAGGATTGTCGTCAGGAGCATTGCAAAGGACAACGAGTTTTGCGCATCCGATGGAATCGCGATCCTTTGTGAGTTCCGCCGCTTCCTTGATTATTTCACCCATTAAACGCACGGCATCCATATTGATGCCGGTTTTTGTCGAGCCGACATTGACAGACGCGCAAATGCGTTCTGTTAAGGAAAGGGCTTTGGGGATGGAGCGAATAAGGAGTTCGTCTGACGGCGTCATATTTTTTGCGACCGTAGCAGAATATCCGCCCAAGAAGTTGACGCCTAAATCTTTTGCCGTCTCATCAAGCGTGCATGCGATTTTTACGTAATCGTCAACAGTTTTGCATGATGATGCCCCAACGAGGGAAATCGGCGTTATTGAAATACGCTTGTTTACAATCGGAATTCCAAACTCATTTGAAATGTCGTCACCCGTTTTTACGAGATTGGACGCAAGGCGCAACATTTTCTCGCGAATTTTTTTACACGTTTCATCGACAGATGTTGAAGCGCAGTCGAGAAGAGAAATGCCCATTGTAATGGTTCGCACATCGAGGTTTTCGTCGCGAATCATTTTGTTCGTTTCAAGAACTTCTGCGATATTAATCATACGCGATGCATCTTTTCAAAAATTTCAGATTTCTGGAATTTGATTTGAAGCCCCATCGTTTCACCAATGGCGTTAAAATCAGTTACAGCCTCACCGACCGTTTTTGAGGCTACGGAAATATCAACAATCATCATCATGTTGAAATATCCTTGAACGACAGACTGGGTGATATCCAGAATGTTCATTTTGTTTTCAGCAAGATATGTACAAACTTTTGCAAGAATGCCAATAGTGTCCTTGCCGACGACTGTTATTATTGCTTTATTCATGATTCAATTATTATATCATAAAATGGCGATTTTTTGGGATTTCACTTAGCGGAAACGTCGAAAGAAAGCTGCTGCAATCGAGAAGGCGGAAACGACATTTAAAGAGTTTTTCATTCCGTGCGACGGGATTTCAAGAATTTCGTCGGAAAGCTTTAAAACGTCAGGATCAAGGCCGAATCGTTCATTTCCCAAAATCAACGCACAAGGCCATTTCGGTTCGAAAACGGAAATGTTCTTCGCGCCATCAGCGGTTTCAAGAGAGTAGATCGTATATCCCTTATTACGCAAATCGTCAATCACGTCGCGCACATCACGTGCAGTTTCCCATTCTACAGATTCATCCGCTCCAAGAGCCGTTTTCTTCACGTGGATGTTTTCAGGAGAAGGGGTGTAGCCGCAAAGTATTATTTTTTCAGCGCCGAAAAAATCAGCCGTACGGAAAATCCCTCCCGTATTGAATGCGCTGCGGACATTGTCGGCAATTACGATAAAAGGGGCTTTATCGCAACGATTGTAAATATCGGACGAGCGGATTCCCATTTCCACATCAGTCACCTTCGTTCGCGAATCAACGCGTTCAAGCGGCACGAGAGCCGCTTGAATTGAACGAGGCGTTGTCCCAGGTTGAAGAAGGTGGGCAAGTCCTACGAGGCGGTCGGAAGATGAAGTGCGAAGAAATTCAAAAGCTTCGGCTCTGAAGGAATCATCTCCTTCAGGTGCGTCTAACGCCGCTTTTACAAGTGTATACGCTTTACGCCATTCTTCATTCGGTTTATGTGACATATAAAAACCTTACATTATCGCATTGTCAATCAGACGGGTCTTTCCGCAAAATGCCGCGAGTAAAATAACATCGCCTTTTTTCACCTTCATGAGAGGAGTTAATGTCTTTGCATTCGCCGCCTCAACATAATCTACTTTCAATCCGGCTTTTTCAATGATTGCAGATATTTTTGTTTTTAAGGATTTCCATGAAATTTCTTTCTTCTCTGCAATAATCGTTTTGGCGCATTGCAACGATTTGGAAAGACATAACGCTTTTTCTCTTTCCTCGGGAGAGAGATAGTTGTTGCGCGAACTCATCGCAAGACCGCTTTTCTCGCGTACAATGGGAGCGATTATGATTTTTGTGTCGAAATTCAAATCGCGAACCATCTGACAAATAACAGCAGCTTGCTGAAAGTCTTTTTGACCAAACACGGCTATGTGCGGATGGGTTATGTTAAATAGTTTTGCAACTACCGTACAGACACCACGGAAATGACCAGGTCTTTTTGCGCCGCAAAATCCCGAAGAAAGAATTTCTTCATTCACATAAACGGAATGGTTTTCCAAATACATGTTTTGCGGAGTAGGGAAGAAAATGGCAGTGGCTCCGGCTTCGCTGCATTTTTTCGCATCTTCTTTTTCCGTACGTGGATATGCGTCGTAATCTTCGTTAGGTCCGAATTGCACAGGATTGACGAAAATCGAAACAATGATTTCATCGGCGCCTTTTTTCTTTGCTGCTTTTATGAGGGAGATGTGACCGTCATGCAAAGCGCCCATTGTAGGGACAAGAGCTATTTTCTTCCCTGCAAGGCGTTGTTCATTTGACCATTTTTGCAGTTTGATTGGATCAAAAAACTTCTTCATACTTTTAGTCCTAATAGTTTTTCGGCGTTTTCTCCGAATATTTTTCTTTGTTCGCTTTCGTTTGGACGGTTTTTTTTCAGCCATTCTATATGGTGAGAAGGGGATGCCCATGGATAGTCTGTTGCAAAAAGCATTCTCTCCGCCGGCCACGTTGCACAAATTCTCGAAGCCTCTTTGTTTTCAACGTCAGACATGATTACGGCACTGTCGATAAAACATCCAGACTCAAGCAGGATATCTGTTGAGTGATCGGGATTCCCTGAAAAGCCGCCTAAATGAGCGGCGATGAATTTTGACGCGAGATTTGGAACTCGCTCAAAAAGTTTCGCAATTTCATTAGGTCCGCAACTCATCGGCGCGTCTTTGTAGCCTAAATCAAAACCGCAGTGGCTAATGACAATCAAGTTTAAATCGCGCACAACCTCAAAGAAAGGAACGATGCGCGGATCGTTGAGAGAGAAATTCTGATAATAAGGATGAATCTTTATTCCCTTTATCCCGGCGTTTGCAATAGCCGTCAATTCAGCGATGTAGTTTCGGCTCGCGGGATAGACGCTTGCAAAAGGTATGATTCTTTTTGATGCCTCTTCGCCCATTTCGCCGTCTCTAATCGCAATGGCGGTTTGTAAAATGATATCGGCTTGCGTCGGCTTTGTCGCCACAGGACACATCACAGCCTTGTCGACACCGTGACGGTCTAAATCTGCGAGCTGGTTTTTTAAAGTTCCATCTCCAACGGGAAGAAGCATTCCGCCCAATTTCCCCACCATTACTTCAAGTGCGTATTTTGCAATCGAATCGGGGAAATTGTGCGTGTGAAAATCTATAATCATTTCAAGCCTTGATTGACGGCATCCGCTGCCGCCTGACGAAGAATTCTTGCCTTTTCCGCAGGAATTTTTTTCGGGACATAGTTCACGTTTACGATATCAATTTCAGGTGTAAGGAATTTGAGCCACGTGAAGGATTGAAGATATTCACCATCATAGTTGAGATGGATAGGATCGCCTCCAATTTTAAATACGCCGTCCTTTCCTTTTCTCCATGAGATATTCCCGACAACTTCTCCACATTCAATCGTTGATTTTGGAAGGTTTGGATAAACGTATTTTTCGCTGTCTTCCTTCGAGAGCGGACCAAAATTCATTTTGAGAGCTTCGCGAGCCTTTTCGACTGCAACTCCAGTAGGGATGATGCGGATACGATGTTTCTTTGCCGCTGCCAAATACGCGCCGCAAAGTTTCGTGTACATTTCTTTTGGCGTACCGGCACCGACTTGTTGTGCTCGATTGAAAAGGTCGCAGTATGACCATGTCTGTTGAATTACAATTTCAGCCTTTGGACATTTCTCCTTGAAATAATTTATCAGTAATGTCATATAAGGCTCATACGTTTCAGGCTTGAAGCTGAAATGAGATGCCTGTTGAATCGTTATGATATTCCAATCATCCTTTGCAAGCATTTGCGGGATGTTTGATTTTGAATTCAATTTTTCATCATTAGATCTGATGAGATAAGGAGCTGCCGTAGGATCCTTACTGAAAAGCTCGATGTTTTTCCAATGCCTTTCAAGAGGGCATCCTCCGATATACATAACAGCATACACGATGTTGGCGTTTGCCGCCTTTATCGCTTCCATAAAATGTTTGTTGTTATGAAGAGAAAGCGTAAAGCTGTTACCGATAGCAAGGACCTTGAGAGGGCGACTGCCTTCGCATGCAATCTTGTCAGCGGCAAAGCAATATGTGAATGCTGCCAATATACAGGTTAAAATAATTTTTTTCATGATGATTCCTTTTTTTTAACGGATTAAAAATAGAAAAGAATTTTTTTCGGATAGTATGGCCGGTTAGAAATCAAGACCAGGAATGGAATCGGTATATTTTTGTTGGTTTTCTTTTAAACGGATGTATTCAGGGTCCTCTTCATACTTAGCCAATTTATCTTCATTCTCTTTTTTCCACTGTTTGTGTTTCTCGTTCAATTCCTGAACTTTTGTGCGCAATTGTGAAAGTTTATACGTCGCTTTGCGTTTGTCGTCTTCCGACAAAGTCATCTTTGAAATTTTCTGTTCGGCGTTACGCAACTTTTTAAGAGAGGCGACAGCTTCTTCAATGTACGGACTTTTCGAAGCGGCTTTTTTAAGAAGCTCAATTTTACGGGCTTCGGCTTCGCCTGCAAGTTCGTAATAATTTCTTAAGTCTAAGCGTTGCTTTTCACTTAAATCTTTCGGATCCCCTGAAAAACAAATCAGGAATTCAGTGTTGACGCGAACCTTTGTTTCAAGTTTCTTTGGAAAGAAATTTCCAATGAGGTAAGTGGTTTTCCCGTCTTTTATGCGGTTTTCGGGAATGAAAATTCTGCCGCCTTTTACATTCCCGTAAGCTTTGCCGTCAATACGCTCAATCTCGCTAACCATTCGAGTGACGCCCCATTGAGCCTTGTTCGATCCAACTCGGCGAATACCCAATTCATCAGGATAAGAAAAAGCTTCCTCTCCTTGTTTTACTGCGGTTTTAGAAGACGGTGTTTTCTTTTTCGCGGCAACGCTTTTTTTGAGAGAAGGGGAATTGGTTATAGTCACTGTTTTGACTATAACCTCATCCTCTTGGGCAGGGACTTCTTTTTCAATATACTCTTGCCCTGTTACGTACGATACAAGTTTTGCTGCGGCATTGAGAGTTGATTCAGGAAGTATATCAAGAAAAAGCGGAGACAGTTTCCACGTAAGAGCAACAGAAACTGATGCAACGACAATAAATATTGGCCAGCGGAAAGAAAGTCTCTTCATTTTCTTGTCCTTACTTTACAACTTCAAGTTTGTCGGCACCGAAATACGGGCGTAAAACTTCAGGAATGATGACGCTGCCGTCTGCTTGCTGGAATTGCTCGAGAAGGGCAACGACCAAACGCGGCAATGCTACACCGGAACCGTTGAGCGTGTGTACGAGCTGCGTTTTCCCGTTTTCGTCGCGGAAGCGGCAATTCAAGCGGCGGGCCTGGAAGTCGGTAAAGCATGAGCAGCTTGATACTTCGAGCCACTGCTTTTCACCTGGAGCCCAAAGCTCGATATCATAGCACTTGGAAGCGGAAAAGCCCATATCGCCGGAGCAAAGCTGAAGAATTCTGTAGTGAAGACCGAGACCTTTAAGAATCGCTTCTGCTTCCGTTACGAGAATTTCAAGCTGTTCAAACGATGTTTCAGGATGTACGAAGTTTACCATTTCGACCTTGTCAAACTGGTGGACGCGGAGCATACCGCGAGTCATCTTACCTGCGCTTCCCGCTTCACGGCGGAAGCAAGGCGTGTACGCAGTGAGCTTGACCGGATTATCCTTCGTAATCTTTGGAAGTTTGATTCCGTCAAAAATATCATCGCGGTAAAGGTTTGTTACAGGAACTTCGGCCGTAGGGATGAGCCAGAAATCATCTGCATTTGAATGGTACAAATCTTCGGCAAATTTAGGAAGTTGTCCAGTACCCGTCATTGAAGCGGTGTTTACGATATATGGAGGAATCAATTCAGTATAACCTTGATCGCGGCAGTGTACATCGAGCATGTACTGAATGAGGGCGCGTTGCAGGCGTGCACCTTGACCCATGATGACGGGAAAACCAGTACCAGTAAGTTTTACTCCGCGCGGGAAATCAAAGAGACCGAGCTTTTCGCCGAGTGCGATATGGTCCAATGGTTCGAAATCAAATTTTGGTTCTTCGCCGTTGAAACGTACAACCTTGTTGCAAGAAGAATCTGGACCTGTGGGAATTTCTGGCGCAGGGATATTTGGAATCATAAGCATCGTTTCGCGCAAATCAGAATTGACGGCTTCAAGATCGTTTTCAATTTCTGCAATACGATCGCCGATAGCACGAACTTTTGCTTTTGCTTCGGAAACATCCTGCCCGGCCTTTGCTGCCATGCCGATTTCTTTTGAAGCGGAATTACGTTGTTGTTTGAGCGTTTCGGACTCGGTGATAAGCTCACGACGCTTAATATCTAAATCTCTTGCTTTTGCAATAGTTTGGGCTTCAACTCCACGGCGGGCAAGAGCCTCGACTGTCGCGTCAAATTCTTCTCTGATTTTTTTTATGTCAATCATTTTGAATCTTCTTTCTTTCAAATGTGAAAATTAACTATAAGTATACCATAAATAGATGGAACAGGGAATAGGGTGCAGGATACCCATTTTTTTAACTCTGGCGATAATCTTCCCCAAAAGACAAAAAAATGCGACGCCTTTTTGACGGGGTTCGGTAAAATACCGATTACACCAAAAACAACTAAAAGGAATGTCACACAATGAATGATACTAAAATTGCTTTTGCTGTTGGGAGATTAGGAGGTTTGGAGATTCGGAATTTGCGAGTTTTAACGGTAGGGCGGTCGCCCCGCGACCGCCGAAAAACGTTGATATGGTGACTTAACACG
>JAGCMU010000021.1 GCA_017646325.1 Kiritimatiellia bacterium | reverse complement strand
TTTCGATATAGAACCCGAAAACGTTATTGCGACGTACGCGCAGAGGTTTTATCCCCGTGCGTTCCTGCTCTTTTGCCTGATATTCCGCGAGGAAGCGGTTCCCCTCAGAGGCGATCAAGCGTAGCTCGTCAAGTTCTGAATTATACCCCGATGCGATAAGGTTCCCTTCCGACAAAATTACATTCGGTTGCTCGCAAATCGCACGGTCAATCAAATCGACGATTTCTTTTTCGGGAGACATCCTGCGCGCGACATCTTCCAAAACCCCGCACGAAAGCGGAATCATTTCTTTCAGCTCTGGTACTGGCCGCAAGGAATCCGCAAGAGCGCGCAGGTCGCGGGCGTTTGCACGGAGAGAATCGACCCGGGCGATAAGACGCTCCAAATCCCTTACTCCGTTCAACGCGCCTTCAAGGCGTGAAAGAGTCGTACGTGCATTCACCAAAGTTTCAACGGCATCAAGACGATCATTTATGTCGCTTGCCTTGCGCAAAGGTCTGCGAAGCCAATTTGAAAGAGTACGAGCTCCCATCGGAGTATTCGTAGAATTCAAAACACCTAAAAGCGAAGCTTCTCTCGAGACTCCATCTCCTGGCAAAATCGCAAGATGGCGAATCGTTGAAGCGTCTATCGAAAGGAAATCGTCTGATTGGCGAAGGCGCAACGCCCTAACGTGTTTTACTTCATGGCGAAGAGTTGTGTGGACATAGTAAAGGAGCGCGCCTGCCGCCGAAATCAAGCCTCCCTTGCCGTTGATGCCGAATCCGTCAAGGGACGATACGTTGAAATGACGGACCAATTCTTCTTGTGCGGCATCAAGACCAAACGTCCATGCGTCAGTATAAGTGACGCCCTTATAATTTGCCATCGGATGCGCAGATTCGTCTTCGTCGAGTTTGGGAAGCAAAATTTCTGCAGGCATATCCCGGTCTATCGAATCACGCAAACGGTCGAAAGACGTAAACTCTTCTACCGTAAAAGAACCGGTTGAAAGATCTAAAAGCGCTACACCGTTTCCTGAAATCGCAGCGATGTAATTATCTTTCGTTTCATCTAAAAGTCCGTCTTCAGTAACAGTTCCCGGAGTTACTATTCTTGTTACTTCTCTGCGGACTATCTGGCCCGACTTTACACTTCTTGGGTCTTCCACCTGATCGCAAAGAGCAACCGTTTTTCCAGCACGGATTAATTTCGCAAGATACGAATCAAGAGCGTGGTAAGGAATTCCACACATGGTTGACGTATGACGCTTCGTCAATGTCGCGCCCAAAATCGGGGCGGCAACGACGGCGTCCTCGCCGAACATTTCATAAAAGTCCCCAAGACGAAACATAAGAATCGCACCTGAGGGCAACTGGCTTTTAATACGCCAATATTGCCGCATCATCGGTGTGAGTTCTTCTGCCATATTCCGTTTTCCTTAAATTATGCGTCTGGCCAAAGTTCGTGCGCCATTTCGCGGAGTTTATACTTTTGAATCTTCTGTGATGCAGTCATTGGAAATACCGACATAACATGCACGTATTTAGGAATCTTGAACCAGGAAATCTTATCCTTGCAATATGCGGCAACATCGGTTGGGGTTATCGTAGCGCCGTCTTGCGGGATTATGAAAGCGCCTGGCTGTTCGCCATATTTCTTTGAAGGGACTCCAACGACGGCCACATCCTTCACTCCTGGCATTTTACCGAGAAAATCTTCAACTTCCTTCGGAGAAATGTTTTCGCCTCCGCGGATGATAAGATCTTTAAGGCGTCCTGTAATGTAGTAATAGCCGTCTTCATCCATCCGTCCGATGTCGCCTGAATGAAGCCATCCGTTTTCATCGATACACGCGGCCGTCTGTTCGGGCATATTGTAATAACCCTTCATATTGTTGTAACCGCGGCAACAGATTTCCCCGTCCTTGCCGATAGGACAAATCTCTTTCGTTTCCGTATCGATAATTGCAACTTCAATACCGGGAAGAGCCTGCCCGATCGTCTGGCACTTGCGCTCGATCGATGTTTCAAAATAACGGGTCATCGTCATCACGGGACCGGCCTCGGTAAGTCCGTATGGATTTGTGATTTCACGCATATTCATACGTTCCGTCGCCTGCTCCATACGGTGCACTGGGCAAGCAGATCCGCTCATGATGCCGGTACGCAGAGTGCTGAAATCAAATCTTTGGAAAAGAGGATGGTCAAGTATCGCGATGTACATTGTAGGTACGCCGTAAACAGCCGTACACTTTTCCCGTTCGATCGACAACATAACCTGCACGGGATCGAACTTTTCCACAAACACCATGGTTGCACCGTGGTTTACACAACTCATGACACCAAGGACGCAACCGAAACAGTGAAAGAGAGGAACTGGAATACATACGCGGTCTCTTGCGGAAAAGTTTTGGCAAGCGCCAATCCAGAATCCTTCATTGGCGATGTTTCGATGGGTAAGCTGCACACCCTTTGGAAATCCTGTCGTACCTGATGTGTACTGCATATTCACGACATCATTTACGTCGCATTGGTTTTGACGCTCGACATAATCTTCAAAAGACGTTTCAACCGCAAGCGACTTCACCTCGTTCATCGAATAAATTCCACGATGTTTTTCAGCTCCGAGGAAAAACACTCTCTTCAAATGCGGATACTTTTCGCTATGCAATTCACCGCGCTCGTGTTCGCGCAGCTCAGGAACGAGTTCATACATAACCTGAACGTAATTGCAGTCACGGAAACCGTTTATGATAAAAATGTTTTCCGTTTCTGATTGGCGGAGAGCAAAATCCATTTCATGAAGTTTGTAATTCGTATTGATAGGAAGAAGGACTGCTCCGATTTTCGCGGCGGCAAACATCAGCACCACCCAATGAGGGACGTTCGTCGCCCATACCGCAATCTTTTCGCCGCGCTTTACGCCGAGCGACATCAAACCGCGGGCAAGGCGATCGACTTCATCGCCGAATTCATACCAAGAAAGACGAAAATCCCGGTCGGCATAAACGACGGCATCGTTAGGCCCGCAACGCGCAATAGTCTGATCTAAAAGCTGCCCTAACGTATATTCGCGCGTCAAAGGGAAATTATACCATGGCACGCCTCGCGAAACAGATTGCTTAAAAGGCTTTTCTGCCGGAGCGCTTCCATACGGGTCTGATAATTTAAACATTGTAAATTCCTTAATTAATACGGCATGAAAATAACGGCATAGACAACTGCTTTTTTATCTCCGACAGCCCTAACTCCATGCTTTACAACGGTATTGTAATAAGCGGTATCGCCAGGTTTGAGAATGATTTTTTCGCTACCGTAAAATAATTCCACTTCGCCGGAAGCGCAAATGAGCAATTCCTCTCCTTCGTGAGAGCCGAATTCCTGATGCCTATTAGGTTCAAGATCGATACGAAACGGATCCATGTGGCGATCCGGCTTGCCAAATGCAAGCGAATGATAAACATATCCCTCGGAAGGAGATACGGTATGAGTGACAAATCCCTCTCGTCCTTCGCCGTTTCTCGTGATAATAGGATCGGGCAAAAACTGGTCATCGGTAAAAGTGCCAAGGCGCTGACCCAACGAACGGGCCAACTTCGCCAAGATGCTGACAGCGGGAACGACTTCCCCTTTTTCAATAGATTCTATTACATCTGACGAGATACCGCTCTTGGTAGACAAATCATCAATAGTCATCTTCAGAACATCACGAAAATGCTTCACTCTGAAGCCGACTTTTATATCGCTTGCCATTTGCTTTTACCTCCTATCATATAAGTAAATATTTTACATTATTTAGCCAGGTCTAACAAGAGTATTTTCGCCCTGTAAAAAGCTTTTCTGGAATTGACCTTTTAAATCACGACGTCAACTCTTCGAGTTCCAATGACGCTTCTTCCCATTGAGTCGAGTAACGGTCGATCTCAAATTGCAGCGTGCGAACTTTTCTATTCACCTCTGCAAAATCGGTAGTTGGCAACGGATTGAACAATTCTTTAGACGCCTCATCGAGAGCGGCTTGAAGCTCTTCCATTTTCTTTTCGGCCTGCTCGATTTTCTTTTTCAAAGCTTTTACCTGCGGAGCAATCTTTTCTCTCTCCGCCGCCCGCTGCCTGCGTAACTCCTTAGACGTCATCTTCTCTTGATTGTCGTCAGGAGCATTTTCCTTGATCTCATTTTTGCCGGAGTGCACAGACGCCGGGCTTGCCTGACGCGCAGCCGTCTTTTCACAATAGTAATCGTATCCGCCGGGAAATTGCCGGACACCTGCCGGGGTTATTTCAAGAATCGATGTAGCGACTTCCCTTACAAAATCGATATCATGGGACACAAGCAATATCGTCCCCGTATATTTTTTCAACGCGTCTTGCAACAGCTTTCGCCCGTCAAGGTCAAGGTGCGTCGTCGGTTCGTCGAGGAGAAGCAGATTGGGAGCCGCAAGGAAAAGACGCAAAAACGCCAATCGTATTTTTTCACCGCCAGAAAGAACTCCTGCCGGTTTATCGATATCATTTTCGTCAAACCCGAACGCGCCCAATTGATTTCGGAAGTTCTTTTCGTTTACCCCTGGCGGCAATACATTTTTTGCATTGCGGTAAACACTCACATCAGGCGGGATGGTTTCGGCAAATTCCTGAGACAGATATCCAGGCACGACATTATGCCCAAGAATCGCCTTGCCCGAGGTAGGCATACGCGTTCCCGCGATTATTCGCATTAACGTCGTTTTCCCTAAACCGTTGTATCCGATAAGGGCAATCTTTTCACCCCTTCCGATATTAAAAGAAACATCGTGCAAAATATTCTTCACGCCGTCATACGAAAAGAAAAGATTTTCACATCGAAAAGCTTCAACTCCGCACGGCGGCGGCTCGGCAAGGCGCAGACGGCCTGATTGCGTATAACGCTTTGGAAGAACGACCCTGTCTTCATTGATCTTGTCGATCTGTTTTTGTCTGCTTTGAGCCTGTGAAGCCTTGGTCGCCTGCGCGCGGAAACGGTCGACGAATCTTTGCAATTGCTCTATTTGCCTATCCTGATTTTCCTTTGCCGCCACAAGATGCTTGTATCTTACATCGCGCTCGCGCAGATAATAATTCAAATCCCCTTCATAACGGACGCACGTTCCCGCATCAACTTCGACAATCGTCGTTGTAAGGGTACGGAGAAGATAACTGTCGTGCGAAATGAGCATCAACGTACCGTCATAAAGTTTCAGTCTGCGTTGCAACCAGTCGACAGCAGGAAGGTCGAGATAGTTTGACGGCTCATCGAGAAGAAGCAAATCAGGTTCGCTTGCAATGACACGGGAAAGTTCCGCTCTCATCCGCCAACCGCCTGAAAAAGATTCAAACGGTTTTGAAAATTCCTCTACGGAAAATCCAAGCCCGCCCAAGGCGATTTTTACGCGAGTTTCAAGATCATAGCCGCCTATATGTTCAAAACGGGTTTGAGCATCCCCCAACTGCGAAAGGAGGCGAAGTTTTAAATCTTCATCAGCGCACGCGTCGAACCGCGCTTCCAAATCCTTTATTTCCTGCTCGATGTCGGTAAATCCCGGAACACCCTTGATGGCATATTCCAAAAGCGTCTCGCCGGGGAAATGCGCTTTGGGGTGCTGGTTCGTAGAGCCGATGCGGGGATTCCCTTCAATTATCAATTCGCCGTGATCGGGAGAGCGTTCATTCAAAATAAGACGCATCAATGTCGACTTGCCCGAACCGTTAGGCCCGACAACACCAATACGCTCGCCTTTGTTCACCCGAAAACTGACGTTTGTCAAAACATCCTGAAATCCGTAGTGAACAGATATATTTTGGAAATCGAGCATCTGGGAAGGGAAGTGTTAATCAATAACTTTTACTTTGCAGTTACTCTTTAAATCTTCACCCTGAATCGTGTAAAGGGCATCGAGGAAGGCCGAAGCGAAACTGCCGGGAGCTTTCGCTTTCTTTTCTGCAATCGCAGCGGCGGCAGTACACACAACAGCGGCGCTGACACTTGACTCAAAGCGCTTTGCCTTCGTCAACGCGCCGAAAAATGCCGATGCGATTGCCGAACGCACTGCTTGAAAACCAAATACGGAATTAGCCAAATCGCCATCTTTTTCAAGAACTACGACGGGGGCATTTTCAGTTATCACATACACCTTTGCTCCGTATGCAATCAACGCCGACTTTGTAACCGTCGCAAAACGGGAAAGCTCCGTAATGATTCTCTCTTCCGAAAGGGCGGCGAGATTCGTACGGGCGATTTCAAGGCCCGTAAGCTCGAGGAGTTCTTGGACGGATCCGGAAATCAACGCAGGGAAGCGGCGCATCAACTCCTTTGAAAGATACGTTCTCAAAGAAAGCGTCCCTACACCCATTGGATCAAGCACCCAAGGACACGCAGAAGTGTTTGCGCGGGAAACTGCAGCACGAATCACTTCCGCTTGGGTTTTTGTGAGAGAGCCGACATTGATAAAAATAGATTTTACGGATTCAACGAAACTTGAAACTTCGCTTGAATCGTTTACCGAGCCGACGCGCGCGCCGATTGCGAGAACCGCATTGGAAACGAACGATTCAACACCCGTCGCTGAAAAATTACAAACAAGCGGCTTTTGCCCGCGCAAAACTTTGAGAGCTTCGCCTGCCAATTTTATCACATCATCCGCTTTCACCTTTATGCGTTCGGCGGCGGCACGTTTTGGACGAAGCACTGCATCATCCTCGTTCGTGTTAATATCAATTGTGTCGGCTATTATACTTCTCATTTTAAAATCCTTTCTTGAACAGGACTATATCGTCATTTTTTGTTCAATACTATAATACGAAAACATCCTTAATAAGTAAATACCCCTTTTCATTTTTTTGAAAAGAGTTTCAGATGTCTTGGCGTCAATCAAAACTCAAAAATCATGCTTGGCACATCTTGCTCGAGAACATGGAGATTGATATCCTCGCGATTATGTTCGCGTATAGCCTCGAGCATTTCTTCCATTGCAAGATGAGGACGGTTGCATTCACTTGAAAGGTGCGCTAAAAAAAGAGCTTTCAAATTTGCAGGATTCGTTTCCCTGAACAAATTTGCGGCATCGCGATTTGCAAGATGCCCGCTCCGTCCCGATATCCGCTGCTTCAACGAATACGCGCGATCCGACATCATTAAAAGTTCGGGATCGTGATTAGATTCGAGAATTGCGATATCTGCCCGCAGAAATGCATCCTTTACGGGGAAAGTAACGACTCCCATATCCGTTCCGATAAAGAGAGAATTTGCTCCGTCATGAAGAAAATACCCTACAGGGTCTGCGGCATCGTGAGAAATCGAAAACGGCGAAACAGAAAAATCACCAATCTGAAATTCCTCCGCAGTTTCAAAAATCGTCCAATCTTCTACACCGGTTTGCGAGGCGATCGAATCGGCTGTATTGCCGTTTGCAAAAAGAGAGGCGTCAGGATATTTTTTATGAAACGTTTTTACGCCTTTAAAATGATCGGAGTGATCGTGCGTGAATAAAACGGCTGACACATCTTCAGGGTCAAGCCCCGAGGAGGCCATGCGAGAGACAATTTGCTTACAAGTAAAACCTATATCAACCATCAAAGTGGTTTCCCCAGAGGAAACTACAATCGAGTTTCCCTGAGAACCACTGCCTAAAACACATAATTTCATTCGTGAATTTTTTCGTTTGCTTTTTCAACTTTCGCGCGAAGTGTCGCCTTATGTTCATGGTATGCCGCGCGAAGTTTCTCATCGGCCGTACCAAGAATCTGAACTGCAAGCAATGCAGCGTTTGTGGGGCCCGCCGAACCGACTGCCACCGTCGCGACAGGAACACCTGAAGGCATTTGAACAGTTGCGTAAAGAGCATCAAGACCGTTGAGAGCACCGCCGGCGACAGGAATTCCAATAATAGGAAGTACGGTTCCTGCGGCCAATACGCCGCCCAAGTGAGCTGCTCCGCCAGCGGCGGCGATAATCACCTTAATGCCGCGCTCTTCCGCTGTTTTTGAATATTCAAGCGCGACATCTGGCGTTCTATGGGCGCTGATTACGCGTGTTTCATAGGGAACGGAAAAAGAGTCGAGCGTTTCGCACGCTTTTTTTACCAATGGCCAATCGCTGTCAGAGCCCATTACAATTCCTACAAGTGGATTTTTGCTATCCATAAAATTACTCCTTTTAACTTCTATTTTAAAATTATGTTATCAGTTTTTTCTTGAGCGTCGGCTTCAAGAATTTTTTTCTTTGCATTTTTTGATTCTTCCAAAAGCGAGACAAGTTTTTCTTTGTCGGAGGATTTTATCGCTTCGTTAAATTCTCTAAGACGCGCAATCATTCCGTCAACCGTTTCTGAAAGACTGTCCCTGTTTGCAAGAAACAAATCACTCCATACGTTTGGATCGACTCCGGCGACACGGGTCATATCACGGAAACTTCCTGCGGAAAAACCGATATGCTCCGGCGAAAGAGGATCTTTGACATATGCAGCAGAAACGACATGAGCCATTTGACTTGTGAGCGCAATCATCCTGTCATGCGCATCGGGGAATGTCGTAACGATTCTTTCAAATCCCACGCCTTTAAAAAGCGCGTACAAAACTTCAATGGTTTTTCGCGAGCACGTGGGATATGGCGTTAAAATCATCGAAGCTCCATCGAACAAATCGGCACAGGCGTTTTCATATCCCGAAACTTCTTTGCCCGCCATCGGATGTCCGCCCACGAAACACCATCTCGTTGAAAAGGCATATTTTTCAAGAGCTTTGCAAACAGTCTGTTTGACGCCTGTTGCATCAACGACGATTGTATCTTGAGGGAAATACTGCTCGTGGCGTTCAATCCAATCAACGACATTCGCAGGAGGGAGCGATATGAAAAATATCCGAGGACTCCCCTTTTCAGATTTCAATTCGTCGTCTAAAACCGCAACAGCAGAGCCGTCATCGACAGCTCTTTGAGCCGTAGCCTTTGTTCTATTCCATACCGACACCGTATGACCCAGTCTTGTGGCGGCCTTCGCAAAAGAACCGCCAATCAAGCCCAAGCCTATAACGCCAATATGCATATATTACATTGCCTCTGCAAGAGCCTTGCCGAAAGCGCTGCAGGAAATTTCAGTCGCACCTTCCATCTGACGGGCGAAATCGTATGTGACCGTCTTGGCGGCAATGACCTTGTCCATAGCCTCGATAATCTTGTCGGCGGCTTCCGTCCATCCCATATAGCGAAGCATCATTTCGCCGGAGAGGATGAGGGAGCCTGGATTTACCTTGTCAAGATTTGCGTACTTTGGAGCAGTTCCGTGAGTAGCTTCAAATACGGCAACACCAGTTGAGTAATTGATGTTTGCGCCAGGAGCAATACCGATGCCGCCAACCGTTGCCGCAAGAGCGTCGCTCACATAATCGCCGTTCAAATTGAGAGTTGCTATTACATCATACTCCGCCGGGCGCGTAAGAATCTGCTGGAGGAACGCATCGCAAATGCAATCCTTTACGATGATTTCACGACCGGTATTCGGATTCGTGAATTTGCACCATGGCCCGTTGTCAATGAGAGTTGCGCCGTATTCGCGTTGGGCAAGTTTGTATCCCCAATCGCGGAACGCGCCTTCCGTAAACTTCTGAATGTTCCCCTTGTGAACGAGTGTCACCGACGAGCGGTCGTTTGCCACGGCGTAATCAAGAGCCGCTTTAACAAGGCGCTCGGTACCTTCAAGAGAAACGGGCTTAATGCCGATAGAAGCCGTTTCAGGGAAGCGGATTTTCTTTACGCCCATTTCCTGCTGGAGCCAATCGACAACCTTCTTTGCCTCTGGCGTACCATGCATCCATTCAATACCGGCATAAATGTCCTCCGTGTTTTCACGGAAGATGACCATGTCGGTAAGTTCAGGCTGCTTTACAGGAGAAGGAACACCCTTGAACCAGCGAACCGGACGAAGACAAACGTACAAGTCGAGATTTTGACGCATAGCGACATTGATAGAACGGATGCCGCCGCCTACCGGTGTAGTCAAAGGACCTTTGATAGATACGAGATATTCCTTGCATGCGTCGAGCGTTTCCTGAGGAAGCCAGGTGTTTTCGCCATAAACATCATTTGATTTTTCGCCTGCGTAAACTTCCATCCACGAAATCTTGCGCTCGTCGCCGTATGCCGCCTTGACGGCTGCATTCCAAACGGTCATGGCCGCACGCGTAATATCGGGGCCGGTTCCGTCGCCTTCGACAAATGGGATAATCGGGTTATTCGGGACGCAAAGTTTTCCGTCCTTCATTGTGATTTTTTCGCCGGCGGGAACAGTAATTTTTTCGTATGCCATTTTTTATTCTCTCTTCTTTTATTTGCCTTCGGCGACAGCCTTTACGATTGCTTCGTATTCAGAAGCTTGTTCTTCCATCGACTTCACCATCTTAAACTGCGTACGGGCGCGGACGATGTTGTGATCTTCGCAAGTGGTATGGAAGTAAACGTCGCCGGCGAGGTAATCCGTCAAGAAACGGACGCCGATCGTGAACGTGATAAGGCGGCCTGAAAACGCGAGATTGTCAAGTTCTGCCGGAGTGAGGAATTTAGCCTCGGAAAGATAACCGCGAACGAGCGCTTCAAAGTATTCCTTACGCGAA
>JAGCMU010000020.1 GCA_017646325.1 Kiritimatiellia bacterium | reverse complement strand
GCACCAAACTTGTTGACCGCCGCTCGGGCGGCACCTCCGTAGTGCCTTCCTGCCGAGTTGGAACCGAATACGAAAACTTCATTGGCACCCAATCGGTTGATGGTTTCAGGGGTGATGCGCGTCTCGGGTTGGTTTTGCGCGGTGTCAAGACTTTGGAGAAGTTCTGTTTTGGCGTCACCAACGGCTTTCTTCCACGCCTCTAAAAACGCCTTCATGTCGTAGCGAAGGTCCTTAAGTTCTTCCTTCTTGAACATTCGGTTCTTTACAATGTATTCGTCAATTTTCTTCTTTACGGTTGCCTCCGTTTGATAGCGTGCCATCTTCTTGGGGTCCATGGGGAAGGAATACGACTTGGCTGTCTTCTTGCCATTAAGAACTTCAAATTTGATGATGTTGATTTTGATGGTAGATTGCATAAATAAGGCGTTTGATGAATCTTTGTCTTTTTTAATATGCGTTAAGCGTAAAAGTTCTCCTAGTTCCTAAAATTTTCATGCTTTGAAAATTTTATTTTCACGCCTGGTAATTTTATTTTCAAGGCTTGAAAAAAATATTCTCACGCCAGGAAAATAATTCTATAAAGGATATAGTTTCGTGAAAAGCCTATTTCACTTATCATTTAATGCGCAGTGTAATCTTCAATCATCTTGCGCATCGTTTCGAGTAAGTCATTGAGTGCTTTTTGAGAAATCTCTTTGGGAATCCCCATGATGTTGTTGCTATCGCACGCGTGTTAGAATTCAATGCGGAAGCCTCGTTGCTTGAGTTCAGCGTATTTGTCGCTATTGAACTTAAAGAGTTTTGCTTCGCGCTTGCGAGTGGGCCAAACGGTTTCGTCGAGTTCGATGAGCAGCTCGAGGTGCATCATCTTCTTTGAGAAATTGCGGCGGTCGAAACTGACGCCGAGGATGGATTCGTAGAGCGTTTGCAGTTCCTTCATGGTGAACTTCTCGGGCAGAAGCTCAAAACCGATAGGTTGGAAATGGAGTTGTTCGCGTAGGCGTTGCAAGGCGATTCGCAGGATGTAGTCGTGGTCGAATGCCAAGGAGGGAATTTCGTCAATTGGGAACCAACGGGCAGTTGCTGCATCGTCGCCTGCCTTGACTTCCTGAAGTCTTACGAGTGCGAGATAGGCAATGGTGATGACTCTTTCGCGCGGGTCGCGGTTGGGGTCGCTGAAGGCGTGAAACTGCTCGATGTACGCATTGTCCAGTCCCGTCTCTTCGCGCAATTCACGCAGAGCGCCCTCTTTGGCAGATTCGTCCATTTTAATAAATCCCCCCGGGAATGCCCATTTGCCCTTGAAGGGTTCAATGCCTCTTTCAATAAGCAATACTTGCAGGCGTTCGCCGTCAAATCCGAAGTTGACGCAGTCGGTAGTCACCGCAGGGTGGGGGTAGCGGTAGCAATATTGATTTTCGTTTGTCATAGTTTTTCTAAAATGTATTTTTTTATCAGTGAAGCATGCGAGAGCGGAATACTGGAGTTATCAAGTAAATCATCCTTATCCTTTCTACAAAAAATACGCTTGGTGTAATCTTTACATCGCAAAATTAAGAAGAATTTT
>JAGCMU010000019.1 GCA_017646325.1 Kiritimatiellia bacterium | reverse complement strand
TGCCATCATGAGCGGCAAAGGCGGGGTAGGTAAGAGCCTTGTTACTGAAATGTTGGCAGTCGGTGCTGTTAAGCGAGGTCTTGACGTAGCAGTGCTTGATGCTGATATTACAGGACCTTCAATTCCAAAGGCTTTTGGAATTACGTCGCGCGTGATGTCGGACGGCGAACATATTTTGCCTGCAAAGACTTTGACGGGTATTCGTGTGATGAGTCTTAATCTCGTTGTGGAAAATCCTTCCGATCCCGTTCTGTGGCGCGGTCCCGTGATTGCAGGAGTCGTCAAGCAGTTTTGGAGCGATGTCGCCTGGGGTGATGTCGATGTGATGTTTGTCGATATGCCGCCGGGAACAGGCGATGTTCCGCTTACCGTTTTCCAAAGTCTTCCCGTTGACGGTATCGTTGTCGTCACGTCTCCTCAAGATCTCGTTTCCATGATCGTGGAGAAGGCCGTGCGTATGGCTGATATGATGAAAGTTCCGATTCTCGGCATCGTTGAAAATATGAGCGAGTTCAAGTGCCCGGATTGCGGCAAAACGCACCGTATTTTCGGCGAAGGTAAAACGAAAGAAATCGCTAAAGCCCATCAAATCGATGCTGTCGCTTCCATGCCTATCGACCCTGCTCTTGCAGCGGCTGTCGATATGGGCAAGATTGAATATATGGAGGCAGATATGCTCAATGCGATTCTTGACGTCATAGATGTCGACTAGAAAGGTTTGCTGAAAATATGGAAAAGATTGCGGTGTTGATGGGTGGAACCTCTAACGAAAGAGAGGTGTCTCTTGTATCGGGAAAGAATGTAAAAGAGGCATTGGAGTCTTTAGGTAAGTACGATGTTGTCGGAGTTGTTTTAAATGAGGACAACCTTTCTGCTCTTCCCGAAGGAATTGATAAATGCTACATCACCCTTCACGGCGGATGGGGAGAATCTGGCGGCGTTCAGGCCTCTCTCGATGCATTGAAAATCCCTTACACCGGATCTGGCGCCGCGGCCAGTAAAGTCACAATGGATAAAATTGCGACTAAAAAACTTTTAGACGAGGCAAATATCCCTAATGCGCCATGGGCCGTGGTGACGGAAAAATCCGCACCGTGTCCTTTGGCTTTCCCATGTGTGGTAAAGCCGCCTATGGACGGATCTTCAGTCGGGATTTCCTGTGTGAAAAATGCGGAGGAATGGCCTAAGGCATTGGCTCTTGCGCTTGATACCGATGAAGCATACCGCAAAAAAATGAATATCCCCGGCTCGCCGCAAGCGCTTGTGGAAGATTTTATTCCAGGACGCGAGATGACAGTCGGCGTTTTTAACGACGAAGTGTTTCCCGTTATAGAAATCTGCGCTCCGAACGGATGGTATGGGTATGAGGAAAAGTATGTTTCCAATGAAACCACCTACCCGTTCCCGAATGATGATTTTCTCCCTGAAATGCAGCGTTATGCGCGCGAGTCGTTTAGGGCGACTGGGTGCAGAGGTCTTGCGCGAGTCGATTTCCGCGTGACAAACGAGGGAAAGATGTACGTTCTTGAATTGAATACGTCTCCGGGAATGACAGGCCATTCTCTCGCTCCCAAAGCCGCCGCGAAAATGGGAATCGGATTTGAAGAATTGTGCGATCGTATTTTAGGAGTTGCGAAATATGATTAAGAGAAGAGTGTCAGATAAAAAGCAGAAGACCTTTTCAAAGCCTCTTGTTTTCGGCACGATTGTCACGTTGCTTGTTTCTTTTGCAGTCGGGATTTTCTACGTATACTCTTTGTTGAGCAATATCTGCAAGGAACAGACTATCATTACAGATCAGGAACTTGATGTTGTCATCGAAACGGGAAAAATGGTTTCTCCTGATGTTATCGTGTGGCAATTCGGCCTTACGAACGGCGCTGTCATAGCGGATATTCCTTTTGCGGAATTGCGCAAATCTTTTCTTGATCGTATTCCAAATGTTCAAGATATAAAAATTGAAATCAAAAAACCTAATCGTGTGATCGTTGAGGTGTTTGAACGCGAGCCGATTGCGAGAATTGTAAGTTCGAAAAAAGATGCTCCTATCGGAAGAGTCGTAGATGCAGACGGAATGGTTTTCAGAATGCTTGACAGCGAAAGCGTTAAAATGCTGCCGATAATCCGTGAGGGCGGTGAAGTTTCGGCAATAGGGAAAAAGCTTTCAGGTATGACGGTTGCCGCTATGCATCTTGTGCGGACTGCGCTTGAAAACGAGTTCTCGACTTTCAGAATAACAGAAATCAAGGCAGACAAAACAGATTATCTTTACTTGAGTTTTGCAGATGCTTCACATGCAAAGTTCGCATGGAAGAAAATGGGAGAGGATTCCAAAGAATCGTACAATTCTTTGAAGATGCAGATGCAGAGGCTTCGCAGCATGATGGCGACGAAAGTCAACTCTCCTAATACGATTTGGATTATGACAGACTGGAATACGCCTGGGCGCGGTTACGCGAACAATCCGGCGTTTACTCATTAGAAAGGGATTTAGCGTGGCAAACGAGATAATTGCAGGAGTTGAATTGGGCACCAGCGAAACGAAGCTGGCGATGGCCGAAGTGTTGCCTGCGGGAGGGGTGAAAATCCTTTCGCATTGCAAAATACCGTCGAACGGCATGCGTAAGAGTATGGTCGTCAATATGCAGCAGGTGACATATTCGTTGCGCTCGGTAGTGAAATCGACGGAAAAAGATTACATGTTGCAGCCTCGAGAGGTAGGTCTTGTCGTATCCGGGCCGCACATAAAATGCTATCCCCTTGAAGAAACGCTTGCCGTATCTACATCAAAGGTTTCCGAAGAAGATATCATCGCCATCGAAGAAAAAGTTTCTTCCGTTCCGAATACCCAGGAATATGAAGTGTTGGACGTCATCGTGAGCAAGTATGGTCTTGATGATTTGAATGAACTTTACGACCCGCCGAAAGACATGCACGGGAAACTGCTTCGTTGCACGGCGCTCGTCATCCAAGCTGAGAAGACTCATATAAAAAATATCGTATCGGTTGCGGAAGAGGCAAACTTGTCGGTGGCTTCGATTTTCTTTTCCGGCTACAGTGCATCCGTTGCCGTGTTGACGCAACAGCAGAAGCAGGACGGAACGCTTGTAATCAATTTGGGCGGCGGAACTACGACGTATTCCTTCTGGTACAAGGGCAATATGCTCTATACAAACGTTATTGGAGTCGGCGGCGACCATGTGACGGATGATATAAGTTATGCGTTTTCAATCAGCAGGACTCAGGCTGAATCCATTAAGCAGGAATATGCCTCTGCAATTGTTTTAAATACGGCCGAGCGTATCCAATTGAAGGGGATTATCGGCAACAAGAATGCCACGATATCTTTGCGCGCATTACATACGGTTGTTAACGCCCGTATGCACGAATTGTTCAAAATTATCTGTGTCGATCTCGACGAGAAGGGATTTTTGCATAATCTCAACGGCGGAATAATCCTTACTGGCGGCGGCGCTTACCTTAAGAACATAATAAATCTTGCGGAGACCGTTTGCGGTAGATCCGTTCAGCTTGGACGGTTGATCCCTGAAATTGCGGGATTGGAAAAAGTCGAACAGCCTGCAAAGTATGCTTCTGTCGCTGGATTGCTGTATCAAATGAGTTTGGATTTCCAGCCTAAAAAATCGTTTCTTTCGCGTGTCTTTGGAGGGGTATTTAAAAAATGAACTCAGCATTTCCTTCACCGATTCTCTTGCTTGGCGTTGGCGGCAGCGGTTGTTCTATCGTCCGCAAAGTGAAACGCGCGTACGGCGAAAATATTCGCGCGTTGGCTGTTGATACCGATGCGTATTCCATCGATCATGATGAAATACCTTTTGTGCTTTTGGGCGGCAATCGCCTGTCAGGTCGCGGAACGGGCGGGCAGCCGTCTTCCGCCCGTGCTGCGTTTCAAGACAATAATGCAATTTTAGATCCCTACCTCGAAGGTGTCGCGACAGTTGTCGTGGTAGCAGGTCTTGGCTCAGGTACTGGTACAGGCGCTACGGGCGAGATTTTGAAGAGACTTCACACCTTAGGTATCACAACTCTTCTTTTCGCGACATTGCCTTTTTCATTTGAAGGTGATGAACGTGAACAAACGGCAAAGTCTTCCTGCGGTCCTCTTGAACAATATGCCGACGTGTCGGTATTTCTTCCATTGGATTCTCTTGTAGGTGATAGTGAAGCGCAGATGGCCACATTGGAAAATGTGCTTGCCACGGCTGTTGAAACAATGTCGTCAGGAATAACGCTTTTGTGGAATCTCGTTGAAAAGCCGGGGTACATCAATATTTCTCCAGAGCACTTGCGTCAAATTCTCGTAAATGGCGGACGCGCCCGTTTTGCAACGGCGAGGGCGTTCGGCTCGGAGCGCGCGGCGGAAGTGTTGAAGGTCGTTTCTGAAAATTCTCTTTTGAAAAGAGGGAATGAATCGCGCAAGATCAAGAATATTTTAATCGGCATTTTAGCAGGCAAGGATTTGCTCCTTTCGGAAGTAGGGGAGATTGCCTCTTCCATTTCAGCGGCATTTGCGCCAGAGGCCAACCGTTTCATCGGAACAGTTCAGGACGATGAGAGATTTGCCGGCGAGCTTTCGATAGTTGTCATGCTTTTCGAAGAAAAAATCATGTCAGACGCGAAAATGTCGCAAACGAGCCGTCGCGCGTTTGGAAACGTTTCTCGATTCAACGATGTCGACAAGACGATTTGGAATGGGGAAAATCTCGATCAGCCAACTTATTTGCGTAGACAATTAACACTTGACCGTTAATGAATACAGATGGACACGTTCGCTTGTTGCCTATCGTTGTGGCAAACAAAATCGCCGCCGGAGAGGTGGTGGAGCGTCCTGCTTCCGTGTTGAAAGAGTTGGTTGAAAATGCAATTGACGCCGGAGCTTCGCGGATAGAAGTGCAAGTGTATTCCGGCGGAAGAAAGATAGTATCCGTTCGTGATAACGGTTGCGGCATGACGCGTGAGGATGCACTGCTTTCTTTGGAGCGCCAAGCAACGTCAAAAATCCGCGACGTGGACGATATTGAAAGAATAGACACTTTGGGCTTTCGCGGGGAAGCAATACCTTCTATCGCGTCCGTATCCCGATTTACGTTGATTACCCGTCGGGCAGATGATGACGAGGCGACAAAGCTTGTGGTGAATGCGGGTATTCTTTCTGAAATAACATCGTGCGGCTCTCCCTCAGGTACTACGGTTGAGGTGCGCGACTTGTTCTGCAATGTTCCTGCACGCCGAAAATTCTTGCGTTCTTGCGCGACGGAAGAAACGCATATTAAAAATGTTTTTACGGTCAACGCGCTCGCACATCCCGACATCGGTTTTTCTCTTTCAATAGACGGGCGCGAAGTATACAATTTTGCGCCAGGGGCGAATTTGTCCGAACGCATCCACGATATTTTCGGAGTTGACTTTGTTGATAGGCTGATTCCTTTTGAAAGCTCGGAGGAACTGCCTGTAAAAGTCCATGGGATGATTGAAAAGCCGAATTCTTGCGAGATGGCGAGGCACGATCAGTTTATTTTCGTAAACGGAAGACCCGCAAGCGACACGTCAATCGCTTATGCCGTGAAGGACGCATATCCAAGATTGCAAGACAATTCGAGGCCTGCATTGATTCTTTTTGTCGATATCGATCCGACGCAGGTTGATGTCAATGTACATCCGGCAAAAAGGGAAGTCCGTTTCCGTCGTCCGCGTGATGTTAAAGAGTCTGTTTATTCTGCAATCCGTTCGGCGATTTGCGGAGACAAATACATTTGCCAAAACGAATCAGTCTTTGCTGCAAACGAAGAAAGTTTGACGCCGTCGTCTTTTGTCGCTCCTTTTTCCTCGGCTCAAGTCAATTTGCCTGATGGAAAAGACGATTGTTTTGTCAGCGGGCAAATTGAAGAGGAAAAGATAGAGCCTCAAAAGATAGAGCCTATAATCACTGATGTTTCGACGGGAGAAAACGAAACAAGAAACATTATCGAAAAGGATTCGGAAATATCAAGTGTTACCGGTCCCTGGAAATGGTTTGTTTTTTTGGCGCAGGCGGAAAATGGCTTCGTCCTTTTGGAAACTGATTCTGGTCTCGTTACGTTAAATCCGCGAGCGGCGCTCGAGAGAGTCGTTTATGAAAAACTCTTGAAAGAAGAAAAGACTATCTCTCAACAGCTGCTGATTCCTGAAACTGTTCAACTTTCCCCTCATGAATCTTCGCGCATAAAAGGGTTTAAGGGCGAATTGGAAAAGATGGGCTTTCAAATCGAAGAATTCGGTAAAGATACTTGGAAAATCGATGCGATTCCCGCTATCCTTTCAGATGTTTCCGTCTCTTCCGTATTGTCTTCAATTGCAACAGATATTTCCGAACTCGGAACTCGGCGAGGCGGAAATCTTTGGAAGGAAGAATTGACTGCAAAATGTATCGCAAAATCATGCGCGGGCGAAATGCCTAAATTGTCATCGCAAGATGCGGTAAAACTCGTTAACAGCCTTGCTGAATGCCGTATGCCATACGTAGACCCGCGAGGGAAGGTGACGATGATTTTTACGTCTACGCGCGAGCTTAAAAGAAAATTTAATATTTTGTAGTCTTTCGCGCCTTGCGCATCAGCGCAAACTGCCTAACTGTAAAACTGCCAAGCACTTGTAAATGTTGCCAGTATTCGATATTGCCAGTATCAATTGCCAATTCCAATATGGTTGAAGGCGATATGGTGTCTGTCACTTTATCTTCCATCTTCCCTCTTTCCTCTTCCCTATTCCCCAACTGGCAACTGGCAATTGGCATTGGCAATTGGCAACATTATCACAATGGCAACATTTCTCTCTCTCCATTTTTCATTAAAAATGTTATAATGGAGTCGTTTAAGCGGTGAGGGGAACGGAATGTTAAAGTCACTTCTGAAAGGAAGAGGAATCTTTTGTAATTGTCATGGAGAATCGCTTTTGATTTGTGCTCTTGCGATTCTTCATTTCTTTGTCGTGTTTGCGAGGGACGTAAATATTTCTCCGCTTCCAGTTTCTGATTATGCCGATACTGAAGTTACGACGAACATTGTCTTTAATGCGACGCGTATTGATGTAAAAAGGTTTGAATTCCAAAACACGCATGAAAAAGGATTACTCTTTGAGAGAGTTTTCTGCAAGTGTAGGATCGCTTCAAGTTTTCTCAAATTTTTCGCGAGATGTTCCGAATTGGCTTTATTTCCCAACATGGAATATGATGAGAGTTACTCGCAGAGGCGTCGGCATACCTTCCGAATGGATAACTTGTGGTATTGATTACCGATCCTTACTCATAATAATTAAGTGACAAACGAATGATGGAAATAAACATAATAGCTATTAAGGAAGCGTTTGATTGGTTCTTGATAAGAGCCTGTCTTTCTGTATTAGCTACTTTGTTTATTTCCGTTGTCATCTTCCAGTTATATCGCTTTAGTAGTCGCTTAAGAGTGACGGCCAAACGATTTGGATGGTCGACAATTATTCTGCTTCTCGTTTGTAGTGCATGGGCAACTTACACAGCGTTCCCGACTCAAGCGGAGAAGCAGGGAAGAGGGAATAGTGCATCTGTATTGACTGTTCCCCGTTCTCCGTTCACTGTTCCCTCTCTTACACCAGAGGATTTTGCGCGTGGATTTGTTTTAACACGTATCGGAACAAATGAGATACATGATTTTTCCGTGCCGTCAAATGCGGTTGTGTGTTCCGATTGGCTCGCATTCGGTGCGGCGGAAGATTGGATTTATTTGAGGGGAATAGGCAACTGGGAAGAGGGAACGGTTTTGAGGATTCATTCGGATGGATGGGTGGGGGTTTTAACTCCGACATCTTCGGTGTTTGCTGCAAAAGAATATTATCCATTAAAAACGAAGATTGGTATTGTTCCGAAAGCGAATTGGGGGAGGATTGTTTTTAACGCAGGGGCTCAGAGTTGTTTCTGGCGTTTTTTAACGCCTTCAAATTCCTTGCAACTTACTTGGCAGAATGCTCTCTATA
>JAGCMU010000018.1 GCA_017646325.1 Kiritimatiellia bacterium | reverse complement strand
TTGCGGGTCGGAATAACCTTCAATAATCGTCTTATTTTTATCACCTATAGCTTTTATACGCATGGTTGCAGACGATGGCACGTAAAGGCGGTTATTAACTCCTTGTCCAGATTTACCCCCTTCACGATAAGTCCCTTCCGCTGCAAGAATCACAGCAGTGCCGTCCGAATGGCTGTTAACTGCATGCTGAAGGGTTAGATACGGCTTATCTTTAGAGCCGTCCCCCGTTACATCGCTTCCTATTTGCGGATTCGGATTCACATAACGGCCGGGACGAGCGACACAAAAGACTTCATGAACCCCACTACCCGGATAAAACACATCAATTCCATCATCCTTCTGCGGCCATGCAATTTTTTCACTTACCCAATATCGACTGATAATATAATCATCTGACGGATTTGTGTTTCTTGGCGTTGACTCTATGCGAATAGCAACAGGAAGAACATCGGTTGAAACATACTGCGAAAATCCCTTGGGAAGAATTCTTCCGTTAATAACAAGACTCGAATAATCGCATCTTGGATTATTAAGCCAAAGAGTTGAAAGAGGAGTACTATAGCTTTGAACAGCTCCAACATTAAGAGAATCACCCGTCATGCGAGCCTTACCCTCAAAGTCCGTCGTACAATATTCCTCCGGGAAAATCGAAAGATATTCCGCATTTCCCGCCTTAAGAGATTTCGCATCCGCTACAAGACGATAATCGTCAAAAATCGGTGCCATCATTTCGAAATCATTTCCTACAAGACAATTCGTGAATTCTTCAGCAACAGAATCCGGCATAACGCAATTATAAAAACGCTTTGCCTCTTTAGACACCTTCCCACAAATCGAAGCTGAATTATTAACAAAAAGAGAGTTGTATACAGGCCCGTATAAGCTAGCCATCTGAACAATCAAATAAGTATCTTCATTGCCAACAAAGGTACAGTTCACTATTGATAAAGGATACGCTACAATGCCGGTTTCCATAGATCCTTGCCCGGGCACAAGTTTATTTCGCGTAAGAACACAATTGAAGAGAGCACTCTGACGGGCCGCACAACCATAATTAGACGCCCTATTATCCGCCAAAAGACAACGCACAGCATTTCCGCCATACATCGCTCCGCCACGCGTTCCCACACAGTTTGAAACAACACAGTCAACAAGAGTGAAAGACGATGCAACAGCTTGGTAATTCGCAGAATTTATATGCGCTTGTGAACTAACGCCACCTGCACGGACACGCCCCTTGTCCGACCTTGCCGCAAGTGAAGCATTAGCAGCGCCGTCTCTAATCGTAAAGCCTTTAATTACTGCACCAATGCCATTTCTAACAGTTATACACCTTACGGCATTAGGCCCCATACCTCCCAAATCACTTTGTGGGTCATACGCCCCGACAATATGCGTTTTCGAAGCACCCTTCTTTGAGCGAAGTGTAATCTGTTTTTTGATATAAAGCCTCGTCTTTGAAGTTTTACCCTCCTCTTCAAGATCTGCTACCTCAACGGGTGACTCTTTGTATTCACCAGGAAGAACTGTTATCGTATCACCGGACACCGCAGCATTGAGAGCCGCCTGAATAGTCTTAAACGCGGTCTCTTCACTTTTACCATCTCCATTATCATCTGGACGATTTATATCAACAAAATACTCGGTTGCACCGTATGCGCCGGCAAACAAACATAAGGCTACACACAATATAGTTCGTCTAATACCACTTATGACGTGGAAAATATTTAAGTGTTTCATTTTTATTATCCTTTGTAAGTTCCTTGTGTTATATGAAAGTCTCTATCAGTAAATTTATTCGCTATCCCATAGACGGGATAGAAACCTTTCTTTAATTCTTTATACTCTATCATAATAACAGCTGGACCGTCAATGCGACACGGGCGCATCTCAATTTTTTCACCCTGCGCTTTATTTTTAAATTAACATGCGCGGATGTTGCCGCGCATACCTTGAAAAATGTTGTTTAAAAATGTTGTCTTCCTTTTACCGCCGACCACGGAAGGTGCAAGCGGGACGATTG
>JAGCMU010000017.1 GCA_017646325.1 Kiritimatiellia bacterium | reverse complement strand
TCACCTAATAGAGGGTCGTTACATAATTGCATCATTCTCAAGTCAAAGATCAACGTTGGCCCCAATGAGGCGCAACGAGGGAATATTCTACCACATTTTTTTTCGCCGTGCAAGAGGGAAATGAAAAAAAATTTAAAAAAATTTTCTCAACCCCTCTTCTCCCCTCAAAAACGAAAAAGAAAAAACGGATGAATCTATATCGACCCATCCGTTTTCCCTTTATTTTATTGGCTGTTATGCTTATTCGCCTTTTCATAAAACAGCACTTCTCGAATTACTTACATTTACTTCTTGCTTGCGGGACACGTAACATTAATTCGTCAATGATCTTTCCAACTTCAGCTTTTGAAAGCTTTTCAGTAATTCTTAAGTGTGGCCCATTTTCTTCATCTGGAGCCCACTCATTTGCTCCGTCCGTGCCGACCATACGATATATTCCCCTTTCCGTATTAAAATAAGCATCAACACCTCGCACAGCTGCCAACACCGCCGTTTGATCCCATGCCGCACGCCCTGCCATACCATAAGCATCACGCAAATAACGTGCAGAATTTTTTTTGATTGCTTCTCTTGAAGGAAGAGTTCCAGCGTAAACATCTACAATTGGACTTTTTATACCTGACTCTGTAATTGCTCGACCCGCAAAGCAATCCTTACCATATTCAAAATCGCTAATGACAACCGGCGTAGGCCAATTCTCAAGGGCATATCGTGAAGACTCTGCATCATGTCTAGAATTATATTCTTTTCCACTTGGATACTTGCAAGCCATTGCGACCCAAAGTTTTACCTTCTTCTCTACAAGAGCTCGTCCGTCAAGCGGAGAAAACTCATCACCCTTCGTTTCCAAAAGCCTTCTCATGTTCGTCAAAAAACCAACCGAACAAATAACAACCGATTTATCCGGTGCCTTTGAAAGAACCTCTCGATACACCCTATTAGCGTCAGGCGCGTCGTCAGAATCCTTGTACTTATACCATCCAGGATAATCTGCCAAAAGCTTGCGATATTTAAAATGTCTCCCGTCGCCAAAAGCAGACTTCCCTTTTTCTCCTAAAGGCGAAGATGGATCAACTTTTTTTTAGCCCCAGGGAACGCTCCGACAACGCCAATTTCTTTTGCACACCCTACAGGAATATTTTCACGCCCATAATACTTATTAATAATTTCAACAGCACCGACAGAAGCATTGCCGCGCGTACAGGAAATGGTTGCCAATATTTCACATTCTCCAGCATCAGCAAGAGCATGAAGACAGGAAAGTGCTCCTACATCGTCAAAGTCGGTAATCATATCCGTATCGAAAATAATTTTCACACATTCCTTTTCCGTCTTCTCAGACTTCGTCTCGCCTGCTACAACTAATGCCGCAAGCCCCGCCATAAAAAGGATAAACATTACGAAATTAAGAACCGCCGATTTCTTAGGAGCTCCCGCAAATTCTTTCCAAACGAGAATACCCCAAAGCGCAGACACGAGCGTAGCGCCCTGCCCTAACGCGTATGAAATTGCAGGACCTGCTTTACCTGCAGACACGAAAGAGAGAAGCGTTCCCGCTCCCCAAATAAAACCACCTAGAACACCGACGAGATGAATCGGGAAAGACCCTCCGAAATAACGCTTTGCGCCATCATAAATCGGCTCGCCTTGCACGGGTTTACGCATTGCTATCGTATTGAAAATAAACGTCGATACGAATATGCCGACTGCGAAGAAGAAAAATCCCGTATATGGAGTCAACATTCCCGATTGCGGAGCGTCATTTGTAAATGTTAAATCAACGACTCTATTAACAAGCGGCGAAAACCACATCATCATAAATCCTGCAAGGGCTGCAAGTATCAACCCCTTCTTGGTTCCAGATGTATTTGCCGCTCCTCCGGACGCATTTTGTTTCACCTTGAAAGCAAGTGCATTGCAAAGAATCGAAACTGTGATGAGCCCAAGCCCAAGAACAATCATCGCCAAACTTCCTTGACGTTTTACGGCATAGTTGAGAATTGTTCCACCAACTAAAGCAAGACCGACACCGACAGGGAAGGCTACCGACATACCCGCAACAGAAATCGCCGCAACGAGAAGAATGTTAGAGGCGTTAAAAATCACACCCGAAAGAAACGGCCACAACCAATTAATGCCAAACGACGATTTAAGATTTGCAACAAAGCCCCACGCGGTCTTATCTCCACAAGAACCCATCGTCAGCCCCATAACAATGGAAAACAGCAAAATCCCAACTACATAATCCCAATAAAAAAGCTCATATCGCCATGTTTTACCCGCAAGCTTTTGGGTATTACCCCAACTTCCCCAGCAAAACATAGTTACAACGCAAAGCGCGACTGCCACCATATAATTATCGCAGTAATACATATTTTTTCCTCGTTTTATTTTTGTTTACAAAATTCCATCATTTCCGAATAAAGTAAATCAAGTTCCTTCTTTTGTATTTCATTGAGTTCTACTTTTTCCAAACGCCATTTTTTTCCTGAGCCAAAGCTTCCGCCCTCGGTCACCTTCGCCTTTTCATATTGGCGCGAAACTGTGTTTTTAAAAACACCTTCTTTTTGCAAAAGATAAAGCGGATATCCTCGAAGCCCCTTTGGGAAATTATGCTGATCGACTAATAATCGATACATCGCAAAAGCTTCTGTCAATTTCAACCCTCTTTCCCCTTTTTCGTAACGACGCCAAATCTCCGCTAAGAGAGGAGCGAACGCGCACCTTTCGGTAACCAATCCTTCGCAACCGCATTGACGCAACTGCAGCAGCCACTGCCAGCCACCCCATCCTGCAAAAATATGTTTCATTACAGGCTTTGAAGCAACTTGCTTTTTCATTCGAAGATTCGCTTCAAATCCTGCCGCCTCTTCCTTTACATACCCAAAAGCGTGAGGATATTTTCCTGCAAGACGAACGATCAATTCAACGGAAGGAGTTGGTGTCGTCTTTGTTCCGTACGTTTGAAAAATCACGGGACGCTTTGCAATTTCACCTAACCTGCTCCACGCCTCTTCAAGCTGAGCTTCCGTCTTAACATCGTCTGGAGGACGAGAAATAATTGCAATTTTCGCATTTGGATGACGCTCGGCAACACGCTCGATTTCCGCAGCGATCTCAAGCATTTCCGTAGTATTGGTTCCGTTTGCACCGAGCGTCAAAACGATCGGCAATCCCTCTACGGCGGCAGCACACGCCTCGAAACCCTTAAACTTTTCTTCCGTGGTAAGCAAATCAATCGCATCATTTGACTGGCACCATATAACGCCAGGGCATCCGCATTTATAAACCCATTTCGCTTCAAGGGCAAGACTGTCATAATCTACCTCCCCATCTTCAAAATAAGGCGTGGACATAATAGGAAAAGGACCTCGCATCTCATGCTGTGCCGGCACTTCTGCAAACAACGCCAACGAACACGCAAATCCCAACAATGGAAGACAAAATACTTTTTTATTCATCGCGATTATTTCCTTTTGTTGTATTCTACTAAAAGAATAAAAACTCCTCAAGCATAAAAAAAAGACGCCCGGCTTAAAGCCGAGCGCCTTTTTCCAACCGCATTTAAGCGGCTTGATGAATTACATCATGCCTTCCATACCTGGCTGTCCGCCATGATTTCCGCATGCACATTCTTTCTTCTCTGGAAGATCGGTAACCATGCAGTCGGTCGTAAGGAGGAGGCCTGCGATAGAAGCGGCGTTCTGGAGAGCGCTACGCGTGACCTTTGCTGGGTCTACAACGCCGCACTTGAGAAGGTCGCCGTATTCGCCGGTACGAACGTTGTAACCGTTTGCACCAGTTGCCTTCTTAACAGTTGCGATAACGAGAGCAGCTTCCTGACCTGCGTTGTTGACGAGCTTGCGGAGAGGTGCTTCGATTGCGCGTTCGATGATAGATGCTCCGACCTTTTCATCGCCTTCAAGTTCAAGATTCTTGATAACCTTTTGGCAACGGAGGTAAGCAACGCCGCCACCAGGAACGATGCCTTCTTCAACAGCTGCGCGAGTTGCGTGAAGTGCGTCATCAACGCGATCCTTCTTTTCCTTCATTGCAGCTTCTGTTGCAGCGCCAACCTTGATGATTGCTACGCCGCCAGCGAGCTTGGCAAGACGTTCCTGAAGTTTTTCACGGTCGTAATCGCTTGAAGTTTCTTCAATCTGCTTCTTGATGATAGCGACGCGAGCATTGATATCAGAGCTCTTGCCCTTACCCTGAACGATCGTTGTGTTGTCCTTATCGACAGTGACCTTAGCAGCCTTACCGAGCATTTCGAGCGTGACATTTTCAAGCTTGATACCGATATCTTCGGAAACGAGCTGACCGCCAGTAAGAATTGCGATATCTTCGAGGATTGCTTTACGGCGATCGCCAAAGCCAGGAGCCTTGACTGCACAAACCTGGAACGTGCCGCGGAGTTTGTTGACGACGAGAGTTGCAAGAGCTTCACCTTCAACGTCTTCCGCAATAATCATGAGAGGACGGCCGGTCTTTGCAACAGCTTGGAGCAAAGGAAGCATATCCTGGAGATTTGAAATCTTCTTTTCGAAGAGAAGGATGTATGGATTTTCAAGGACGCATTCCATTTCCTCTGGGCTCGTTACGAAGTAAGGAGAGAGGTAGCCCTTGTCAAACTGCATGCCTTCAACGACATCGAGAGTTGTTTCAAGCGTCTTTGCTTCTTCAACGGTGATTGTACCAGCTTCGCCAACCTTGTCCATAGCCTCAGAAATGATGTTACCGATTTCGGCGTCACCATTAGCGGAAAGCGTAGCGACCTGTGCGATTTCAGAAGGATCTTTGACCTTCTTGGAAAGCTTTGCAATTGCACCTACGATTGCGTCGGTTGCAGCGTCAATACCGCGCTTGAGAGCCATTGGGTTTGCACCAGCGGTAATGTTCTTAAGACCTTCACGGTAAATTGCTTCAGCAAGAAGTGTTGCCGTTGTCGTACCGTCACCTGCGACGTCATTCGTCTTGGAAGCGACTTCACGAACCATCTGAGCGCCCATGTTTTCAAAGGGGTCAGCAAGTTCGATTTCCTTAGCGACGGTTACGCCGTCCTTCGTGATTTGAGGAGAGCCGAACTTCTTGTCGAGAATCACATTGCGACCGGATGGACCGAGCGTAGATGTGACTGCAGCTGAAAGCTTTTCAACACCAGCGAGGATTTTCTGACGAGCATCTGCGTCAAACTTAATTTGCTTTGCCATTTTCTATGACCTTTCTTTACGTAAATTTCAATTAACCGATCACGCCGAGCAAGTCGTCTTCACGAACGATCTGAAGTTTCTTGTCGCCGATTTTGACTTCTGTTCCGCCGTACTTTGGAAGGAGTACTTCGTCGCCGACCTTGACGTCAAACGGAATTTCCTTGTGATCTTCATCATACTTCTTGCCAAGAGCGAGAATCTTGCCCTTAATCGGCTTTTCCTTGGCTGCATCCGGAATATAAATGCCACCAACCATTGCTTCTTTTTCTTCTACCGGCTCAACGAGAACACGGTTTCCTAATGGACGAACTTTCATTATTTGTTTCTCCTTGTTTGTTATTCGTTTAAAATTATTTCATTGTGAAATCTGCGTCGATCACGTCATCGCCGCCCTTTGCCGCACCTGCGTCGTTTTGTGGAGGAGGTGTCGTTGCGCCTGCGTTTGGAGCTCCATTTGGAGCTGCGCCTTGAGCGCCTTGCTGAGCTGCGTACATTTCTTGAGCTACAGGTTCCATTGCCTTCATAAGAGCTTCTTCCTTCGCCTTGATTGCGGCGACATCAGAACCCTTGAGGGCTTCCTTGAGTTCATTCAACGCTGCTTCGACAGGAGCCTTCTTATCGGCGGCAATCTTGTCGCCGGCTTCCTTCAACGTCTTTTCGACTTGGAATGCGAGCGAATCAGCCTTGTTGCGCGTTTCGACTTCTTCGTGACGCTTTGCGTCTTCCGCCGCGTGCAATTCGGCATCCTTGCGCATACGTTCGATTTCTTCGTTTGAAAGACCGCCTGCAGCAGTGATTGTAATCTTCTGTTCCTTGCCCGTACCTTTATCCTTTGCAGACACGTTGAGAATACCGTTTGCGTCAATGTCGAACGTTACTTCAATCTGCGGCACGCCGCGAGGAGCCGGAGGAATTCCGTCGAGATTGAACTCGCCGAGAACCTTGTTGTCGCGGGCCATCTTGCGGTCGCCCTGGCAAATCACGATTGTCACGGCAGGCTGATTATCTGCGGCCGTTGAGAACACTTGGCTCTTCTTCGTAGGAATTGTCGTATTGCGGTCGATGATTGGAGTCATTACGCCGCCGAGAGTTTCAATACCGAGCGTGAGAGGAGTTACATCGAGAAGAAGAACGTCCTTGACGTCACCCTGCAAAATACCGCCCTGAATTGCAGCGCCCATAGCAACGACTTCATCAGGGTTGACGCCCTTGTGAGGTTCCTTGCCGAAAAGCTTCTTTGCCTGTTCCTGCAAACGAGGCATGCGGGTTTGACCGCCGACCAATACGACTTCATCGACAGAAGAAAGGTCTGCATCGCTCATGCACTTGCGGCAAGGAGCGCCCGTACGCTCAACGAGTTCGTCGGTGAGACGTTCAAGGTCGGCACGCGTAAGAGTTGCCGTAAGGTGTTTTGGACCTGTCGCATCTGCCGTGATGAACGGAAGCGAAATATCAAACGTATTGGAGCTCGAAAGAGCGCACTTTGCGTTTTCAGCCGCTTCTTTAAGACGCTGAAGAGCCATCATGTCATTACCGAGGTCAATGCCGTTTTCATTCTTGAAGTTGGCAATCATCCACTTCATAATCGCCTGGTCAAGGTCGTCACCGCCAAGGTGAGTATCGCCATTCGTAGCCTTTACTTCAAATACGCCATCGCCGATGTCGAGGATGGAAATATCGAACGTACCGCCGCCGAAATCGTAAACGGCAATCTTTTCATTGTTCTTCTTATCAAGACCGTAAGCAAGAGATGCTGCCGTAGGTTCATTCACGATACGACGGACATTGAGACCTGCAATCTGGCCTGCGTCCTTAGTTGCCTGACGCTGCTGGTCGTTGAAGTAAGCAGGAACCGTAATGACGGCTTCCGTAATCTTTTCCCCGAGGAACGCTTCTGCGTCTTCTTTAAGTTTGCGGAGAATCTTTGCGGAAATTTCCTGAGGTGTGTACGTTTTATCTCCGACCTTTACTGCCGCGTCACCGTTAGCTGCACGAACAACTTCGTATGGAACCATCTTGATTTCATCGCTCATTTCGTCAAAGCGGCGACCGATGAAGCGCTTGATTGAGTAAATTGTTGATTTTGGATTCGTTACAGCCTGACGCTTTGCAGCCTGTCCGACAAGCTCCTCACCATTTTTCGTGAATGCAACGATAGAAGGAGTTGTACGAGCACCTTCTTTGTTTGGAATAACAACTGCTTCGCCACCTTCCATGACGGCCATACAACAGTTAGTTGTTCCGAGGTCAATACCTAATACTTTTGCCATAATTTTTTTCCTTTCTTAAATTCTTTTATCTCGCCTGCATATTTTTGTGCAGACAAATATTATGTAGCAAAACGCGTGCCAAAGTTAAAAAGAGAAAGAAATATTGTGTCTGTCACCATATCACATCATCATAAATAGATTTAATTGCGAAAAGTACTTATTTTTATCACTTTTCTATAATGACACAATGCGTGACACATTTGTGCCACGCATTGTGCATAGGTGTGCCATCTTGGCACATATCGTAATTTCTCACTCTTTAATCAATCGCGCGACATAGCCGCCGCCAGAGCAAAGAGAGATTTTTAATCTATCACTCTTCGTTACAGTTGATTCTTGCTTTACGCAGTCATCAAG
>JAGCMU010000016.1 GCA_017646325.1 Kiritimatiellia bacterium | reverse complement strand
GTTGTAGACGTGGCCGATGGTGCCGACGTTCACGTGTGGCTTACCGCCACGATCGAATGTTTCTTTTGCCATTTTAATGACTCCTGTGAGTTGTTTTATGTTTACTTTTAAGCCTTCAATGGAGCCACCAAACAGAATCGAACTGTCGACCTCTTCCTTACCAAGGAAGTGCTCTACCGACTGAGCTATAGTGGCCTCATGAAAACAAAACTTGCCTATTATACCTTAATTTCGGGAAAAACGCAAGAGGGTAAATTAAAAAAATTGATTCAAGCCTTTTTTACCATCAGTTTTTTTCAATGTTCTGCCTCATTTTTTGGTATACTATTATATACATTATTAAGAGAGGGAAAATATGGCAGAAGAGCAGAAAGAAAAATTGCTTGAAGTTGAAGAGGTCAAGCAGCGCATTGAAAAATTGAAAACGTCCGTTACGGAAATGGCGGATTATATCGGTATTGACGAAAGACGCAAACGCTTGGCGGAACTTGAAGAAAAACAAACATCTGCCGACTTTTGGAACGACCAAAACGCCGCAAAAGATATTATCGCGAAGACGAATGCCGAAAGAGCATACGTGAATCCTTTTGATTCTTTGACGAAAACGGTTGAAGATGCAGCCGTCATGCTCGAACTCGCCGAAGCGGAAGACGAACAGGATGCACAGCAAATCGCCCTTGCCGACACTATCGGCGAATGCGAAAAGGCCGATGAAATTTTCGCAAAGCTCCGCATGCAATCCCTCTTGAGCGGAAAATTCGACGCTTGCAATGTGTTCGTGAAGCTTCACGCAGGCCAGGGCGGCACAGAAGCCTGCGATTGGGTCCAGATGCTTTATCGTATGTACCACCGGTTTGCGGAAGATCAAGGCTGGAAGCTTGAAGAATACGATGTCCAGCCCGGCGAAGAAGCGGGGCTTAAGGATGTGTACTTCCGCATTGAAGGCTCTTACGCTTTCGGCTCTATGAAAGCGGAGCGCGGTATTCACCGCCTCGTGCGTATTTCCCCGTTTGACGCCAACAAGCGCCGCCAAACATCGTTTGCTTCCGTCGAAACAGTTGCGGAAATCAACGATGACATCGATGTCGAAATCAAAGACGAAGACCTTCGCATCGACACATACCGCGCAGGCGGGGCAGGCGGTCAGCACGTAAACAAGACAGACTCAGCCGTCCGTTTAACCCACCTCCCTACAGGCATTGTCGTAGCATGTCAAAAGGAACGCTCGCAGCACATGAACAAAGAAAAAGCCATGAACATGTTGCGCGCGCAGCTTTACGAATATTATGAAGACCAAAAGAAGGCTGAAATGGACCGCTTTTATGGGGCAAAGAGCGAAAACGGATGGGGCAGCCAAATCCGTTCGTACGTATTTTGCCCGTACACCATGGTGAAAGATCTTCGTACAAGCGTTGAAACGAGCGATGTCAACGGCGTTATGGACGGGAAAATCGCCCCGTTCATCGAAGCTTGGCTACAGCAAAACGCCAGCAAAGAATAAACCCCTTCAAACTTAAGGAGCGCGACATGAAAAAGTCACTTGCCGTTCTTCTACTCTTATTCTCCTTTGCCGCACACGCAGAAGTCGTATGCGTTGACGGGATGTGCTATCCTTCAAAGGAAATGGCTTTGAAAGCCGGCGTAAAACTTGCCGACATAGAAAAAGCCATGCAGCCCTCTGCTCCCGTTCCACGATTGGCGATGGGGTTAATGAATAAAGAAGATATGCTCGCATTCCTTAAAAACGAAAAACCGTCAGCCCCTTTTGAAAATTATTCGACGGCGCTCGTTTTTCTCATTGCGATTCTTGGCGGTCTAGCAATGAACCTCACGCCTTGCGTCTTGCCGCTAATTCCCGTCAATCTGGCAATCATCGGAGCCGGCGTCAAGGCAGGATCTAAAAAGGATGGCGCGATTCGCGGCGGAGTGTACGCTCTCGGCATCGCTTTAATGTACGGCTCATTAGGTATCATTGCCGCATTTGGTTCAGTCGCATTCGGAACGATTCAATCTAACCCGTGGTTCAATGCCGCCGTAGCCGTCATTTTTCTCCTTCTCGGCTTATCGATGCTCGATGTTTTCCTAATTGATTTTTCCCGATTCAGAAAACGCTCGAACCTTAATTCAAGCCCATCTTCCCTCTTTGCCGTTTTTTCCATGGGCGCCCTTTCGGCTTTGCTTGCAGGAGCTTGCGTATCGCCAATTCTCATCGCCTCTCTCATGATATGCGCGTCGGAAGTTTCAAGCGGAAACTTTTTAATGGTGCTTCTCCCGTTTGCCCTCGGTATCGGGATGTCTCTTCCATGGCCGCTCGCGGGAGCTGGCATTGCCGCATTGCCAAAGCCAGGCAAGTGGATGAACAAGGTGAAAATACTTTTTTCCATTCTCATCTTCTCTTTCGCATCATGGTATGCATATCTTTCCTACACCATGTTCCTGCCGCGCCAAAGCCTTGGCGAAAGTATTGTCGCAGATGAAGAGAATTGGAAAAGGGCATTTGAAGACGCGAAGGCGAAAGGCAAACCGATATTTGTCGATGTTTGGGCTACCTGGTGCAAGAATTGCGCTGAAATGGAACGGACTACTTTGCGTGACAAAGATGTCGCGAAAGAACTTTCCCGTTTCACCGTCTTAAAACTTCAAGCTGAAGATTTTAACGCCTTTACTTCCATCAAGGATTTTTCCTCCCTGCAAATTAAAGGGCTTCCCGCTTACATCATCTTCGACAATATGGAGAAATAAAATGAACGCAACTCCTTTTTTTAACATGTTATCCCCAGCATCAAAAGAAGCGGTCTTGAAAATCCGTCCAGGGAATTTTTCAAGCAACGCAAAGTACGCATTGGGAATGGTAAAGGCTCTCTCTTCAAAACAGATTGCCCAAATTGAATTTCCCGAATGTATTTTCCGCGGCGGTAATTGTGGAAGCATTGAAGATTTTGCATCCTTCAAAGAACAAGAAAAAAAGACTCGCGAAAAATTCCTGAAAGACGTAAAGAAAATCAAAAACGCTCCAAAGATCGTCTTCACAAAAACGACGGCCGAAGATGTTTTACTCTCGCGCGTCAACTCAAACGAGAGGCTCCCTTTTTGCGGATCGCCCGAAATGGTTTTTGAAAAACAGATCATCGGTCTTGCGCGCAGGCTTCTCGCCATAAACTGCAAAAAAGACGTATTAGGGCTTTCGGGCTGGCTTGACAGCACTCTCGCGCTTCTCGTCATCTACGAAACCTTCAAACTTCTCAAATTTGATTTGAAAAACATCTATGTCTACACGCTGCCTGGCTTTGGTACGACAAAACGCACGAAGGGCAATGCAGATGCGCTCTGTGCCGCATTGGGAATTGATATAAAGACAGTTAATATCACCCCTGCCTGCAAGCAACACTTTTCCGACATCGGCCACAATACAAAAAATCACGACATCACGTACGAAAACACTCAAGCACGCGAACGCACGCAAATTTTAATGGACACGGCAAACATGGTCGGAGGTATCGTCATCGGAACGGGAGACATGAGCGAAATCGCATTGGGATGGAGCACCTACAATGGAGACCACATGTCAATGTTTGCCGTCAACTCCGGCGTCCCCAAAACGGTAGTTCAGGAAATCTGCTCTTGGTATGCAATGAGAGCGGAAGAGGACGACAAAAAACTTTCAAAAACACTCTTCGACATTGTGGCGACCCCCATCAGTCCGGAACTTCTTCCTGCCAACGGGAATAAAATCCTGCAAAAAACGGAAGAACGCGTAGGGCCGTACGAGCTTCACGACTTTTTTATGTGGCATTTAATCGGCGAAAAGAAGTCGTCTAAACAAGTCCTCAAGGAAGCGAAGAAAGTTTTCAAAAAAATCTATTCTGTCGCCACAATCAAAAAATGGCTCGATGTTTTCATTCACAGATTCTTTACGCAATCTTTTAAGCGGAATTGCGCGCCCGACGGAATAAAGATTTTCAGCATCTACTTCGGGCCGTTTGATTTTTACATCCCAAGCGATATTTTTACGCAAAAGATGTAAGCGTTATTTTAAGCGCAAAACTTTTCGCCCGACAACTTCTCCGACTTCCTTGACGGCCTTTTCAAATCCTGCCGCCGTCAAAGGTGCCGTTCGTTCGACAATCGTCTTGCCGCCCTTTTCCGCCTTCACGGTAATCGAAGAGCCGCGCTGCTCGAAGGAAATGGTGCAAAGTTCCTCCTCTTCAACGGGAGTTTCTTCCGTCTCATCTTTACGCTCTTCTTTTTCCTTCATCATTTCTTCGAAAACAGTCTTCGCGACAAGTTCGATTTTTCTCTTCACGCTCGGAAACAATTCTACATGTTGCTCGCTTGCATTCTTGGGCATGTCGTCCTTTGACTTCCAAAGGGAAGCTTCTCTCACATCCCCCAGCGTGAGAGAGTTTCTTTCGTAAGCATTTCCACAATGTCGCCAAGAGTTGGAGTTCTCTGCCAAAAACTTTCTTTTTTCTCTATCGCCTTTTCGAGGACTCCAGGCATTTCGTCCTCAACGATTTTCGTCTGGGCGACAAGCGCCGTCCGCGCGACCTCAAATATATCACGCATGGCATCGTTTGCTTTTTTATCACTTTCTTCAAACACCTTTTTCCCTTTGGCAATGACCGACAATTCAGGATGGGTACGCCAATTCTTAACTACCGATGAAAAATCCGCCCGCGAACAGATTTCATCTGCGAGAGCCGCATTTGGAAACCAAGTGCGATCGGCAAGTTCAGGCCATGTTTTTTCAAATTCCTTTTCGGCCATTTGCTTACGCACCTTTTGCCAGACAGGACTTGCAACATCCTTGATTCGGCCGTCTACGGTTTTAACAATGTCCTTTGAATTTCTCTTGCCCTTTAAATAATCTTGCAGACCTTCCCGCTCATGCACTTGAGCATCGGTGATATAATCGTCGACGGCAATGTCGAAGAGTTTGTCTGCCATAACACTTTCGAATTTTCTTCTGCTTTCAGACGATTTTCTGTGCGCGTCCTTCTCCGATAAAATAAGTTTTTCAACATCTTCCTCGCGCACGACGAAACCGACATTTAAAACGCTTCTTTCAAGCCTCTCTTCAATACGGCGCTCGACGACATTTCTCAACGTCACATTCGTAACCGACGGAAAGACATCCCACCCAAACGCCAAATTCTTTTCTTTCAACTGACGTTCCCTGACATTTGCAACGAGCTTTTCAGCAATGTCCGAGGAAAGAGTCTTTGGTGCCATCGCGTCCGATCTTACCCGTCTTACATATTCGCTTTGTCTGCGTTTTTCCTTTTTCGCATTCTCTATAATCGGCGTCACGATTTTCTGGGAAATATAGACGATATTTTCCTCGAACACCTTCTTAGTTTGACTTTCCGCAATCCGCCCCGTCAAAAAGGCGCGAAGTTCCGCGTCGTTTCCTTTATCCGCCTCTTCCATCGGAGGGCGTATTTTAAGCACAAGTCTTTCAGCCTGTTCATCACACGCTTTTTTGCGGGCTTCTCCAAAAGCCTTGTTAAACGAGCCTTCTGTCATCCGCTTTTCTTCAACGCCATTCAACGTTTGGGAGTTTTTACGAAACTCCTCGCCGAACACTTTGTCCACCTCACGTCCGTTTGAAAGACGATTAAAAATAATTTCCGCTTCCTTCTTTAACCGCTCCCTCGCCGCCTTGATATAAATTTCACGGCATAACTTTTCCGCCTCGCTACGCTTTGAAACCCTTTCGGAATTTTCAAGCATGAATTTTTTCAGTTCGTCTGTCGCAAAAGGCTTTGTCTGCAAATCTTCCTTTACTTGATTGATGACGATTTTTGCAGCGCCCTCGGCGGCGGTGCGATCAAATTCTTCACTCCCCGCAGCGAGGGAAAGCGCAGCGAAAAACATCTTTGCAAATCCGATCATGGCAACATCTCCGCCTTGGCTTCACTTGAAAGCAATTTTAAACTACGCTCTTTAAGCTCGTGCGAAACCTCACTTGCCCTCGTAGCAAAATCAAATTTATCCAAATCCTTAAAAGAGCCCCCGAGCGATTTCGGATTTTCAATCCACTGCTTCTGCAAACGCTAAGCGAGCGAGCGTTGAACACCTCTTACATCCAATCGCACATTTTCAATCTCTTTATCAACAGCGTTTTCAAACCATTCTTTTTCTTCCGCCTTCAACGATTCTTCCGTAAGAGATGCGGCATTCAAAGCCGAATGACGCCATTTCGCGGCAAGAGAATCCGCGTTTGAATAATCAAAAAACGCCGCAGCGCTTCCTGCAGAAAACGCCGCACGCGTTGCAGGAGTCATCACAAGTTTTCCGTTTGAAACGAATGCGTCGGCCTCAAAAGTCCTCTTCCCGTCTGCACCTTGCACCATCAACGCATTAAGGCCATACCGTATTCTGGAATCCTCTGCGACCTTTTCCAACGCCAAAGTCAATTTCTGGCGGGTCAATTCCATCACCTGCTCTTCACGTTCTTTTTCAACCTTGCCGACAAACATGAAGTACGCAATCATGAACACCATCAAAAGCGCAAACACGACTTGCAAAAGAAGCCCCTGCAATTCGTCAGTACTTGCCCGCGGAGAATTTTCCCGCGAGAAAAGTTTTGCCAATACCTTTTTATCTGATTGCGTCACTGAAAATCACCCCCGCAATGCTTCAGACACGGCCTTGAGTTTTCTGTCGGATTCTTCCGCGCGTTTTTCAGATTCTTCCGCCCTGCGTTCGAGCTCTCCGATCCGGCGCATAAAAAATTCAACATACTCTTTCTGCCTTGCGGAAAATTCGCTTTCGTATTTTTTCAAACGCGCTTCAAAAGCTTTTTCGTATTCTGCATGGCGGGACAAAAAGCAATCCTCATACTTTTTCTGACGCGACTCGAACGCTTCTTCGTATGATTTTTGACGTTCATCAAATTTATCCGACGCTTCTCCAAGACGAACGATCAAACTCTCGACCGCCGCAGACAAATCGCCCTCTTCCGTTTCCACGCAGCCCGCCTTTTCAAGCAATCTGCAAAAGAAAGGACGGATAATCGGACGATCGATCATAAATACCCCCACGACTGCGGTAAGAGTTGAAAAAAGCGCCGTGTGAAGGCACTGCATCAAATCGGGCATCGACACCGTTTCAAGTTTGTAATATCCGATGACGATAATTCCCCAGAGAGTTCCGAAAAGACCCAAAGCGATATGAAGCTGATCGGATCCTTTGAAGAACGGGAAATCGCCTGCAGACATTCTTCGCCTGCGGAGCAATCTCCATGCGCCTACACTCATGCAGAAAAAACCGATAGTAGGAATAAGTGTCGTCACTGCGGAATAGTCGACGACACTCCAATCAAGCCATTCGATGAAGCCAGGGACTTTTACGGCGATTTTCGTTCCGTCTCCGCCGACGGTCAAAAACGCCTTCCACCATTTCACAACTGCAACGACATTATTTGCAAAGGAAAGAGCGGAAAAAGCAAACGCAGTGAGAGAAAGGACAAAAACCGCAAATACCTTTTTCATGGCTTAATCTCCTTTTGTATCAATCTTTATTTTCTGCGAGCAAGCGCTTCGTGATATTCGGAATAGCTTCCTTCAAACCAAGTGGTTTTTCCATTAGGTTCAAAAGCAAGGATGTGTGTTGCAATTCTGTCGAGGAACCAGCGATCGTGAGAAACAACCATCACGCAGCCGCCGAAATCCTGCAAACCCTCTTCGAGCGAACGCAATGTCGCAACGTCAAGATCGTTCGTAGGTTCGTCGAGAAGGAGCAGATTGCCGCCTGCGGCAAGAAGTTTTGCCAAGTGGACGCGATTGCGTTCACCACCTGAAAGGACGCCGACCTTTTTCTGCTGATCCCCGCCACGGAAGTTAAAACGGCTGCAGTAGGCTCTGCCGTTCATCATAGCCGTTCCTGCAAGACGGACAAACTCGCCGCCGCCCGTAATAGCCTCATAAACCGTTTGGTCAGGGAGAAGTTCGCCGCGAAGCTGATCCACATAAGAAAGTTTTACCGTTTCACCGACAGTCATCTTTCCTTCAAGAGGCTTGAGCGCACCCGTAATGAGTTTGAAGAGAGTTGTTTTACCTGCGCCGTTAGGCCCGATCACTCCGACAATACCACCGCGAGGCAAATCAAAATTCAAATCTTCATAAAGGATATTTCCATCAAAGCCCATCTTAACGTGTTCTGCGCGAACGACGAGATTTCCAAGACGCGGACCTGGCGGAATACGGATTACGAGATCGTCTTCACGCGTGCTGACTTGTTGAGATTGCAATTCTTCGTAGCGTTTGACACGGGCCTGGCTCTTCGCGCGACGTCCGCTTGGATTCGTGCGAATCCATGCAAGTTCGTTTTCAATAAGTTTCTGACGGGACTTTTCCGCCTTTGCTTCACGCGCGAGCATTGCCTCTTTCTGCTTCAACCATTCTTCATAGTTACCCTTGTACGGATAAGAAATACCGTGGTCAAGCTCGAGAATCCATTCTGTAACATCGCTCAAGAAGTAACGGTCGTGAGTTACGACGATGAGAGTTCCCTTGAAATCCTTGAGATATTCTTCAAGCCATTGAACGGTGTCTGCGTCCAAGTGGTTCGTAGGTTCGTCAAGAAGCAGCACGTCAGGGTTTGAAAGAAGCAAGCGGCAAATCGCCACGCGGCGTCTTTCACCTCCAGAGAGCACGGAAATCTTTTGGTCCCCTGGAGGACAATGCATTGAAGACATTGCTCTTTCAAGAGTGTTCTCTAAATTCCAATAATCGTTCGCATCGATGATTTCCTGGAGGCGTTCCATTTCGGCGGCGGCCTTTGGGTCGTCAAGCTCGCAACACAAATCTTCATAACGCTCGACCATCGCCTTCGCCTCGGCGATGCCTTCCTCGACGACTTCCATTACCGTTTTCGATTCGTCGAGATCAGGCTCTTGAGGAAGATACCCGACCTTTGTACCCTTGGCAACCTGACACGTGCCGAGGAAGTCTTTGTCAATACCTGCCAAGATTTTCAAAAGGGTCGATTTACCGGCACCGTTGCCGCCGAGAACACCGATGTGCGCGCCGTAAAAGAAAGAAAGGTTGACGTCCTTTAAAATCGTCTTTGTCCCTTGCTGCTTCGTAACTTCAATCAAACTGAATTGATATTCGCCTGCCATTTTTATTCTCCTTCGTTTGTTTTAAATCATTATATCATAAGTGCCGTAGCAACGTCCTTTTCTATCTGAACTTTTAAATCTTCGACAGAATCAAATTTTTTTTCCGGACGAATAAACTTTAAAAAGCCCACTTCAATCTTTGTTG
>JAGCMU010000015.1 GCA_017646325.1 Kiritimatiellia bacterium | reverse complement strand
GAAGACGAGTTTGACGAAGACGACGAAGACGACGAAGACGAATTCGATGACGAAGACGAATTCGACGACGAAGACGAAGATGAAGACGATGATGACGATGATGACGAGTAATTAAATTCAAGGATTACACGATATGAAAAAAGTAAATTTATTAAAGGTTTCTGCAGTAATTCTATCAGCAGCTCTCGCTGGGTGTGATAGAGGGCCTAGTTTTGCTCAGCTTGAAGCGCAAGAGCGTCAATCCCGTCTTTATTCAAACGCAATGGATGATTTGCAAGCGGGTAGAGTTAATGCTGCAATTCGCGGATTTGAAAAAGTTGTCGTTCAAGAGCCTAAAGCTTATTCTGCGCACTTCCAATTGGCGACTCTTCTGCAAGATGTAAAGCGCGATTATTTGGGTGCTATTGCCCACTATCGTCTTTATTTGCTTTTACGCCCTGAAACAGACAAGGCGACGATTGCAAAAGAACGTATGAAAAGATCAGAAGAACTTTTGCGAGCAGAAAGCGTTCGTAAAATCGGCGGTAATGTGAACGAAAAGATCGTTGAAGAAAATAAGAAGCTTGTAGAAGAGAACGCAAAACTCAATGCGAGAATTATTTCTATCGAAGGCGATCTCCGTGAAGCAAATACAAAAGTTTCACAATTAACTCTTGATGTCGATAAGAAGCGTCAGCTTATTGAAAAACTCACATCTCAAGATGGTGACGGAAAACCTCGTACTATTGATTATGAAGGAGCCGTTGCAGAGGTTAAGGCTCAAAGAGCCGAGCGTCGCCGCCGTATGTTGAACCCTACCGATAAAGAGCTTCTTGAAGAAGGGGATTTTGAAGAATCTTCCGAGCGTGGCAAAAAGCCTGCTGATTTCAAGTCTTATCGCAAGGACCTTGAAGAGGATGACGATGGAAGAAGTAAAAAGTCAATCGGCTCATCTCAAGAGGTGAAGGATTTGCGTAAACTTTTTGAAGAAGAGGATTCTGGTAGTCAGCCTTATAAGAAGACTACTGCGGCAAATAGCTCAAAGTCGGCAAATCCTTTCAACTTCGGCGCGAAAGAAAAACCGTCTAACGAGCAAAAGCGTCCAGAAACGTATACTGTTCAAGAAGGCGATACGCTTTTTAATATTTCCGAGAAGTTTTACGGTACGGGTTCAAAGTGGCATACGATTCGTGAAGCAAATCGTGCAACCATTACTCCTGCAGGTCATCTTAAACCAGGTCAAGTTATAAAGCTTCCTTAATCGAAGGGAATTTTCGAAAAATGTCGGCAATGTTTAAGTTCATGACCATTAAACGGACGAATGGATTTTTGAATATGCAAGACCCGTGGGAAATGGAATCCAATATTGATAAAACCGTTTCCGTCAGGGCTCCGGACGGGCATGATTTTGGATGGAGGTTCTTTCATTACTTGACAGGCGGCTCGATTATACGCATTAAAAAGGTCGATAAAAAAAGCCGTATTATCAAAAGGCAAAAAACTTTCATTGCGATTTCCGTAGTACTTGCCGTATCGTGGCTTGTATTTTTCTTTGTGTGAGTTAATTTAAGGAGATATATATGAAGATTAAAAACGTATTTGTTTTTGCAACGGTTCTCTCTGCCGCCATGATGGCAAGAGCTGATGTTGCGAGCGCTCGTGCATCATTTCAACAGCAGCGCGCCGTTCAAGAGGTTGAACGCCTTAAACAGGAATTTGATTTGATGAACGATAAGCAAGAGGCTATCGCAGAGCGTCTTATCAAGGTAGAAGGCGCCGTTTCGCAAGCTGGCGACACGTCGGACCTCCGTGCAGAAATTGCAGCGTTGAAAGCGTCAATTGCAGAACTTCGCCGTTCTCAAGAAAACTTGCGTTCGGAAATCGTCCGCGATCTTTCAAAGAAGATTGCATCGATTCCGGCACCTCGCGCGTCAACTCCGCCACCAGCTCAAACGTCTTCTTCGTCTTCAAGAAAGACTCAAGCTCCTGCCGCTCCAAGTTACAGCGGTTCATATTACGAACACGTTGTTGAGGCTGGACAGAATCTTTCTATGATTGCAAAGGGTTATGACACAACCGTCAGGAAAATTAAAGAGGCGAACAACATGAAGAACGATGTTCTCCGTGTCGGTCAAAAGCTCATTATCCCTGCAACTGAAGGTAAGTAAGTTTTAAGGTAGGAAGTATGTCAAAAGGGTATCCTGAAGTTAGATTGCGCCGTCTTCGCAGAACATCATCTCTTCGTGATATGTTTGCGATGCCTACGCCAGAACCTTCAAAGTTCATTTGGCCTGTTTTTCTTGTTGAAGGTGAAGGTCGCAAGGAGGCGATAGAATCTATGCCAGGGCAATATAGGTTCTCGGTCGATGAACTCGTCAAAGCTCTTAAAGATGTAGTTGCAATCGGCGTAAAGAGCGTTTTACTCTTTGGGCAGACTGAAAAAGAAGACTCTAAAGATGAATGCGGGCATTGCGCGTGCGATCCTAATGGCGTCGTTCAACGCGCTATTCCTGTTTTAAAATCGGCATATCCTTCGCTCATTGTTTTTACCGACGTTTGCCTTTGCGCGTATACGTCTCACGGTCATTGCGGGCCGCGTGATGTGGATGGAAGCGTTGATAACGATGCCGCATGCGATATGCTCGCGCGAGTTGCCGTATCCCATGCAAAGGCCGGTGCGGATGGAGTCGCTCCGTCTGCCATGATGGACGGGCAAATCGCAGCCATTCGTGCAGCTCTCGATGAAGAAGGTTTTTCAAATACAATCCTTATTTCCTATTCAACAAAATTTGCGAGCCAAATGTATGGACCTTTCCGCGATGCAGAGAACTCTGCTCCCGGCGAAGGTGACAGGCAAGGGTATCAGGCAAGTTATCGTGATTTGAATACGGCTCTTCGTGAATCTGAATTTGATGAACAAGAAGGCTCTGATGCGTTGATGGTCAAGCCCGCGCTCTTTTACCTCGATTTAATTAGAACAATTTCAAAATCTACTCTTTTGCCGGTGATGGCGTATAACGTGTCAGGGGAGTATTCCATGATTCACGCTGCCGCCGAAAAGGGGTATTGTGACCTTTACGCAACGGCGCGTGAATCTTTGTATGCGATTTTCCGTGCCGGCGCAACGCAGGTTATTTCTTATTGGGCGCCTTTTTACAAAGAAATTTTTTCTTGAGATTTGGCAGATTGGAGTTTAAATGAAAACCCGCCAATTTTGGTACGCTTTACCTACTAGACTTATTGCTCAACATCCCTCCGAGAAAAGAGGCGAAGAAAAAATGCTCGTATTGCACCGCGATACGGGGATGATTGAGCATAAACATATTGCGGATATCGTAGATTACATAACGCCAAACGATTTGCTCGTGGTAAACGATACAAAAGTTTTTCCTGCCCGTCTTCTCGGTACGTGGATTGATTCTCCTGGAGCGGTTGAAGTTTTGATGATCGCTCCCGCTACGGATGACGATCAGCTTAAAGAGGGAATAGAGGCTCAAAGCGACGCGTATGAACTTACGTGGAGCTTTATGATCGGAAGCGGCCGTCCTTCACGCAAGGGGCAAATTGCCGTGTTTGGGCCGAACAAAGAATTGCAGGTCGAGTTGACAGAGCCTCTTGACGGCGGAATGTGGCAAGGAGTTTTCCGTTCAAAGCGGCCTCTTAACGAACTTCTTGACGAGTTCGGCCATACACCGGTTCCTCCATACATAACACGCGAAGGAACGCCGGAAGAGGAAAAGGCCGATCGTGAACGATATCAGACCATTTATGCCCGTGAAGTCGGATCTGTCGCCGCGCCTACGGCGGGATTGCATTTTACGCCTGAAATTTTTGCCGCGCTTGATGCAAAAGGCGTTAAGCGCGTGGCGGTGACTTTGCACGTGGGGCCAGGAACTTTCCGCCCGGTGAAAGCGGAAAATATTGAAGATCACCACATGGATTTCGAAGCTTTTTCAGTTTCCCCGGAAGCCGCCGATGCAATCAATGAATGCAAGGCTCGCGGCGGACGTGTGTTTTGCGTCGGGTCGACTTCTGTGCGTACTCTCGAAACCGTCGCCGCGCGTGAAGGAGGCGAGGGAGATCCAACTCCTCTCATGGTGGCAGGGCGAGGAGCTTCAAATATTTTCATATATCCTCCATATCGTTTCCGCGTGTGCGATTGCATGTTGACGAATTTTCATTTACCTCAGTCGACGTTGCTTATGATGATTTCTGCTTTGGCAGGGCGTGAAAGAGTGTTGATTTCATACGCTCTTGCAGTGAAGGCGGAATATAGATTTTTCTCGTATGGAGATTGCATGTTGATCGTTTAAAGAGAAGAGGAGCGATAGAGTCATGCAAAAGGAAATTGAAAAAATTTCACGCTTGATTGATGCCGCTTCCGGCAACAAAAAGATTGAGCTGTTGATTTGTAATGTGAAATATTTGTCGGTGACAACCGGCGAGTGGCTTCTTGGCAACATAGCGATTGACGATGGAATGATCGTTGGAGTCGGGAATGAAGAATATGAAGCTGAAACCCGCATTGATGCAACAGGCCTTTATGCTTCTCCCGGTTTTATAGATACTCACGTCCATTTGGAATCTGTTCACGCTTCTCCCTTTGAATTTGAAAAGGCTGTTCTTCCTCGTGGAACGACTACTGCCGTTTGCGACCCGCACGAGCTTGTAAACGTCTGTGGCAAGGCGGCGATTAAATGGTTTTTGGATTGCAGCGAATCGATGGTGATGGATTTGCGCGTCCAACTAAGTTCGTGCGTTCCTGCAACACACCTTGAGACTTCCGGAGCAAAATTAAGCGCGGGCGATTTGGCGGAGTTTATGGATCATCCGTCTGCGGGTGGGCTTGCGGAATTGATGAATTATCCAGGTGTTTTGTATAAAGATGCAGAGGTTCTTGAAAAGATCGCGCTCTTTAAAAATAGAGGAATTGACGGACATGCTCCGCTTGTGAATTCGAAGAATTTGAATGCGTATATCGCTTCTGGAGTTTCAAACGATCACGAGTGTACGGATAGTGAAGAGGCTCTTGAAAAAATACGCAAGGGAATGGTGATTTTGATCCGTGAAGGATCGGTGAGCAAGGATATCGATTCTCTTTATTCGATAATCAATCCGCAGACACTTCCATATACGGCTCTTTGTACGGACGACAGAGGGATTTTAGATATTGTCAAGGACGGCCATATCGATTATTTGATTCGAAAACTCATTAAAAACGGCGTGCCTTCCCACCTTGCTTATTCGGCGGCATCGTATTCGGGCGCTCTCGCACATAAAATGTACGATCGCGGAATGATAGCTCCTGGGAAAATCGCCGATATCGTTCTTCTTGAAAATCTCAAAGAGTGTAAAATAAAGTCTGTCTATAAACGAGGGAAAAAGGTAGACGAAGAATTAAAAAAGCCTCTCTCCTCTGTAGACGTTTCTTTTGCGCTGAATTCGCTTCGCTGCGAGGAAATATCTGAAAAAGATCTTGCTATATATTCAAAGAAGTCGAATACTCCGGTTATTGAAATTATTGAAAATAGCTTAATTACAAATCGCATTGACATTGATTTGCCTATTGAAGACGGCGAGAAAAAAGCGATTCCGCAAGATGATGTTTTAAAGCTTGCGGTAATTTGCAGGTATGGGGAAAAGAATATCGGCAAAGCTTTCGTCAAGGGATTCAAGTTAAAGGGCGGAGCTCTCGCTTCAAGCGTAGGACATGACAGTCACAATATTTGCGTCGTAGGAACTAATGATGGCGATATGGTGATGGCGGTGAATGAATTGATTCATTCCGGCGGCGGGTATGTGATAGTTGACTCAGGCAAGGTTCTTGCAAAAGTCGAGTTCCCCGTCGGCGGGCTGATTTCCCTTTCAAGTACCGATGAGCTTGTTGTTCAATTTTCCAAACTTCATGAGGAAGCGGCAAAGCTTTCGCCTGTCGGGAATCCTTTTCTTCAAATGGCGTTTTTACCTCTGCCGGTAATCCCGTTTTTAAAGTTGACCGACAAAGGCCTTGTAGATGTGGTGAAATTCTGTTTTGTGGAAGAATGATGAACGGGTTAAAAAAAAGAATATGTGAGAGCGTTTTAAAGGCATTAGAGATTTTCTCTTTTGCCTTGTGTATCTTTTTTGCAGGGTGTGAAAAGGAAGTGAAGGAATTGGTGCCGCCACCTCCATTGCCTTCAGAAAACGCGCTCGTTCCTGATGTGTTGAAAAATGTTTCGTCTACGGAAGAAGCTAAGAAATTTGTTTCATGCGGTCAAAGCGCGATGAATGTCGAATGTGATACAAAAGGCGTTTTGAAATTACGTTCGAAATTTTCAAAAGGGAAAAGAGTACGTGCGTATTGGGATATAAAGATGCCGCTTGATTTGTCGAGCTGCACTTCCGTAACATTCGATTTTTACTGTCGTGATCTGTCGAATTTTTCCATGATGATAATTTATTTCAAAAGCGGCAACGGTTGGTACAGTTGTGAATTTGCCCCGTATTCCGAAGGAGAATGGGTGAAGGTTGAAATCAGAAAATCGGAAATGTCGGCAGATGGAAAGTGCGAAGGATGGGAAAAAATATCTGCCGTACGCATTTCAGGATGGGGAGCAGGCGAAGACGGAGAGACTACATGTTACATCGCAAATTTCACGCCCGTTATCCGCCCGAATGATGTGTTGATCGTTTATGCCGATTCTTTGATGGGAAATACTTCTCAAAGCAGTTCTTACATCCGTTTTGCCGGGAATATCGCCTCTACGCTTTCTTCTCTTGATATCGGTTCGAGAATCGTCGCGGACAGCGATTTGTCGTCAAAGCATTTTGCAGGAGTAAAGACGGTCGTTCTGCCGTACAATCCTTCTTTGCCGCCGGTAGCGGAACGGCTGTTGAGGAATTATGTAAAGACAGGCGGGAAAATATTGGCGTGTTATACTTTGCCTAAATTCGTTGCTGAAGTGATGGGGTTGAGATATGAAAGGCATTATTTTCCCGGGAAGGGAGGAAATAAGACCATTGCAGGTTTTCTTTCCGCCGATGATGCTCTTGAAAGACAACCGCCTTTTTCTTCTCAATCGTCATGGATTTCAACTGTCGTAAAATGTTCTCGCGAACATAAAATTCACGCCTGGTGGGGAGATTCGGATAAAAAGAGTTTAGGTATTCCCGCGTTGATTGGAATGAAAGAAGGTCTCTTTATGACCCATGTGTGGCTTGGAGGGAAATCGCGCGAACAATTGGAATTTATGAGCGCAATGATGGGACATCTTTCTTGCGACCTTGCATCAAAGGCGAAAACCGTAATTGCCAAACGCCGTTTAGAAGAAGAGCGTGTAAGGAACAGGATTTCAAAACTTCCTTCAAAACAAGGTGAATTTCGGGCGATGTGGTGCCATGACGCCCGCGGGCTTGTCGGTGTAAACGGATGGGACAAGTCCGTTGCGATTTTGAAGGAAAACGGGTTTTCGGCGGTATTTCCCAATCTCGCATGGGGAGGAATCGCGTTTTACGAATCGACGGTATTGCCTGTAGCCTCAAGCGTCAAAATCAATGGAGATGCGTTCAAAGCGTGTTTGAATGCGTGCAGAAAATACGGTGTGGAAATTCATCCTTGGAAGGTCTGCTGGAATATGGGTTCGTATACGTCGGATGAATTCGTTGAAAAAATGGAAAAAGAAGAGAGAATTCAAGTCAGCGGAGACGGGAAGAGGAATAAGCGTTGGTTATGTCCGTCACATCCCGAAAACAAGAAGATGGAAATTGACGCGATGGTGGAGTTGGCAAGTTTTAAGCCGGACGGAATACATTTTGATTATATCCGCTATTCAGGGGTTAATAATTGTTTCTGCGATGGTTGTAAGAGCCGTTTCGAAAAGGAGTATTCCTTGACAATCACGAATTGGCCAAAGGCAATACTTTCTTCTCCTCAAGATTCGCAATTGCGTCGTCAATGGTGCGATTTCAGGATTTCAAACATAACGTATGTAGTGAAAAGCGTTTCGGAAAAAGTCCGCAAAAATTATCCAGGCGTGAAAATTTCCGCCGCCGTTTTCCGCAATCCGAGGACGGATCCTGATACGCTTGGGCAGGATTGGGCTGATTGGTGTAAAAAGGGATACGTGGATGCCGTTCACAATATGGATTACACGCAATCGCCTGCGATGTTCAAAAGTATCGTGAAAATGCAAAAGTCGTATGTCGGCTCGGCAAAAATTTATCCGGGAATCGGTGTTTCCACGTGGTCGGATGAAGTTATTCACGCAGATGTTGCATCACGGCAGATTCTCGCTGTTCGTGAATTGGGGCTTGATGGATGGACGATTTTCAACTATGATAAGAGGGTGGAGAGAATTCTTCCGCTATTTCGCTTGGGATTAACAAAGGAGGACTGAAATGAGTTTTTTCAAAGCTTATGATATGCGAGGCACCTTTGGCAAGGACTTTGATTTAGATACCGTACACTCCGTCGGGTTTAATCTCCCCAAGGTGTTGAATGCGAAACGCGTGTTGGTCGG
>JAGCMU010000014.1 GCA_017646325.1 Kiritimatiellia bacterium | reverse complement strand
GCGTTTCTTGGAGTTGAACCTGATGTCTATTCGCAGAGTATGGAACATATTTCAAAGAAGTTTTTTGAAGATGTTGCCGCTCGCAAGGCAAAGGGGATTAAAACAACTTATTACGTTTGCAATAGTCCTCTCTCTCCCAATACATTTGTATTTTCCTCGCCCGATGTAGGGTATTGTCTTGGGCTTTATCCTGCAGTTGCCGGGCTTGACGGGCTCCTTCGCTGGGCATATAATTCATGGCCGTCAAAACCATTAGAGAATGCGGATTATGCGAGCCTTTTTGCAGGCGATACATTCCTCATTTATCCCGACGGCTCTCCATCGATTCGTATGTTGATGTTGCAAAACGGTTTAGAGGCGGCAGAGAAATATAAACTTCTTCGTGCGGAAGGAAAATGTAACGACGAACTTGATAAGGTTGTAAAACTTTTCGATGCAAAAAAATCATTATGGAAAAAAGCGTCGTATTTTACAGAGATTCGAGAAGCGTCCGAGAAGGTTCTTAATAAAACGGCAGATTGATTTTGAAAGGAAAAAAATGATTAAGAAGTCTACAGTAATCGCATTGTCATTTATGGCGTTAATCGCGTCGGGAGATCAAACGGAATTCAAACTTTTGGATAACGAGTATTGGTGGGGAGGTCATTCTTTTAAAGGAAGATCGATGCCGTATTCTGCCGAAAAATCGTTTAAGGATAATTTGATAAATAATAACGCGTTTAACCAAACGTGCGGTTTGCTCCTTTCTTCAAAGGGACGCTGGTTGTGGAACGATGAACCTTTTTCTTTTGAGTTTACTAATGGCGTATTCAAGGCGAAGGACAATGGCAACGGCAAGTTTGTTATGGGCAGCGCTTCTGATGCGACGTTACGCGGAGCATTTCGCGAAGCGTCAAAACGCTTTTTCCCTGCCGACGGAAAAATGCCGGACGAACTGCTTTTTACCGCCCCTCAATGGAACACATGGGTTGAATTAACCTACAATCAGAATCAAAAAGATATCATTGCATACGCCGAATCAATCGTGAAAAACGGCTTTAAACCAGGCGTTCTTATGGTTGATGATACTTGGCAACATGCTGATGGTGTTTGGGATTTCAACTTTAAGCGTTTCCCCGATCCCAAGGCGATGTGTGATAAACTTCATAAAATTGTATTTAAGTTGATGCTTTGGGTTTGTCCTTATGTAGGTTTGGATACATGGGAAATCCGTCAAGAGCTTTGGACGAAAGAGGGGTGTGGATGTATTCGTGATAAATGGGGGAATCTTGCCGTTTTTCATTGGTGGAACGGTCAATCTGCTTGCGTAGACTTTTCAAGCCCGATGGGACAAAAGTGGTTTGCGGGCAAACTCGATTTTCTTCAAAAAGAATACGGTGTTGACGGCTTTAAGTTCGATGCCGGTGATATGTCGGCTTATGCATTCAAGTTCAAAGCTCATACGCCTGAAGGCTCTACTGCTCACGGCCAGTCAAAGGCTTATGGTGAATTCGGGCTTCGTTATTCCTTGAATGAATATCGTACGGTATGGCAATTGGCGGGGCGTCCGCTCGCTCAGCGCCTTCAGGACAAGGGGAACGGGTGGCACGATCTCAAGCAGTGCGTAAGCGATATTCTCGCATGCGGTGTGATGGGATATTCATTCTGCTGTCCTGACATGATCGGTGGAGGACAGTGGACCGTCTTCCATGGCGATGCGATAAAGAAAGTCAATTTTAAGGTTATTGCACGCTCTGCCCAAATGCAAGCTCTTATGCCTATGATGCAATTTTCGCTCAACCCATGGCGCGTAATGACAAAGGCAGAAGACAAAAAATATCTCGATGCGATTTCGAAGGCGGCTAAAATACGTGCAAAGTATGCGGACAAAATTCTTAAACTCGCAAAGGCTTCAGCCAAAACGGGAGAACCTATTGCTGCTCACATGGAATATGCTTTCCCTGGTAACGGATTTGAAAAGATACGCGACCAATGGGCCCTCGGCAAGGATATGATTGTAGCACCCGTTCTTTCGCAAAGTGACGCGCGAGAGGTTCGTCTTCCTTCAGGAACATGGCGCGATGATTTAGGTGTGTGCCATACAGGTCCGATAACATTGAATTTAAAAAAGGTCCCGATTGACCGTTTGCCTTATTATGAGAAGGTAAAGTAAAGGATTAGATAATGAGACTGTCTTTCTTTTTTTTAACGCTTGTTTTATGTCTAAGTGTTAAAGGCGCACCTCCCGTTGGCGTGGGGGATCGTATTCTTGTTGGCGTAACGGGATACGGAAAGGCAAGCCCTGAACGCTGGGAAATTATGACGAACGACCATTGCAATCTTTGGGTGCAATGGGAGAAGGCCGGAGAGTTGATGCCTGAAAAGATTGGACAATCGTGGTTTGATTGGGCTCGCACTAATGATATTTTCGTAATGACGATTTACGGCCAGCAGACTCCTCTTGAGACTAAACGCCTTAAAGAATTGTGGGGAGATCATTATTTAGGCAACAATATCGGCGAATATGCGGGTTTTCTTTATCAGGACGAGAAGAGTTATTACAACAGTTGGCCAAAACTTTCAAATTTGAAAGAGGCTCACGAATGGCTCGTCGGGAAAATGCTTGCAGGCCCTAAGAAAAACCAGATGAAGCGTGAAACGGACGGACGAGAGCCACAGATTTTTTCTACGTCAGGAAGTCCTCTTGCCTGTTATGAGCTTGACGGCGGTATTGATTATATCTGCAATGAAATGTATGCTGTCGGTTGTGGAAATATCGCGTATGCCACGAGTGAGGCGAGAGGGGCGGCGAAACGCCGTGGAATAGATTGGTGGAGCGCGTGGCTTGCTCATGAATGGCAGACGTGTTGGCCGCGTGTCCCTTATGCGGTAAATCAGAAGATGGACTCTCTTGAAGTCGGATTAAAAGAAATGTGGCTTATGGGAACGTCAATGATGGTTTTGGAGTCTGGCTCTCAAACTACTCAAGCCCATCCTTATACGCCTATAGACGGAACGATGGCGAGTTTCAGTTCGCCGAAGCAAGAGTATGATGGAGATGCTCCAAAAGCATACCGCCGTACGATGCGTGAGTTTTATCAATGGACAAAAAAACATCCGCGCGCAAAAGGGATGCCAAAAGTTACGGCAGCGCTTGCGCTTGGCAATTACGACGGATATGTCGGGATGACGTGGAATACGTTTGCTATTTTTTCACAGCATCATATTGCCGCTACGAACAGTAATTGGCGTGTCGGCGCGCCGGAGTTCACTTGGGAGGCGATGATGGAAGAATTTTTCCCGCGTCCGGTCGACTCCTTAAAACCTTTCGCGAACGGGTGGCTTGGCGGTACGCCTCACGGTCAAGTCGATGTCGTCAATGTCGATGACGCATTAAAGGCGGAAATGTTGAAAAACTATAAGGTGCTCGTTTTTGGCGGATGGAATACGATGACTGAAAAAATCGCCAAGACTTTGCAGGAATACGTTTTTGCAGGAGGACAGGTTGTTCTTTGCACGCCGCAGCTTTCGTCGCGCATTGACCGTGAGTATACGAAATATGAATCTAAAGACCTCGTTCAGGCCGTTCCCGGAGTCAAGGTAAAAGACGTCTTCCTTTCAGAGGATATTTTGATGGTAAGCGAAAAAGCACCGTCGTTTTTAAAGGATGCATATCCAGCACATCTTTCTGCGAAGTTGCGTGTTGCCGATGTTGAAATAGGGGATAGCGTTGAAGTTGTCGCTACGATGGGTAAAAGGCCTTATCTCGTGAAAGCAAATTACGGGAAAGGAAGTTTTTGGCTTTGTCTTGCCTGGGATTATCCTGCCGCGCGCCGCGAAATGGAGGAGTTTCCTTCATTTAGGGCATTTCGCTTGGATTTTTGGAAAACTCTCGCTCGAGGGATAGTTCGTGAAAGTCAACCGTTTCTGCTTGGCGGCGATGACGTCAATTACGTTAACTGGAGTGTTTATGACGATCGGATTTATTTACTTAATACCGATGGTGTCACTCCTAGAAAAGTATCATTTAAAGGTCGCGAGATTGTTCTTAAGCCTAAAGAATTGATTGAAATAAAATTAAAGTAAAACTGATATCTTTCAAGTTAAACACAAGTCTTTATAAAGCTTAGAGATGTTAAAGCATAATTAAATTTTATAATGTCCAAAAGTGATTTATTTTGATATAATTTACTATCAAAAATAGGAGTTATATTACATGTTTAAACCTGTATCAAGTAGGGTTGATTTCCCTAAGATGGAAGAAGACGTTCTAAAGGTGTGGGCGTCAGAGGATACTTTTAAAAAATCGCTTGAAAAAAACATCAATGGTGAACGCTATAGGTTTTACGACGGTCCTCCATTTGCTACCGGTTTGCCTCATTACGGTCACTTGCTTGCAGGTACGATTAAGGATATTGTGCCACGTTATCAAACGATGCGTGGAAAGTACGTTGAGCGTCGTTTTGGATGGGATACACACGGTCTTCCGATTGAGGCATTGGCTCAAGATGCATTAGGCGTTTCAGGAGCTGCAGGGATTAAAGAGCTCGGCGTTGATAAATTCAATGAACAATGCCGTTCAATGGTTTTAAAATACGTCAACGAATGGCGTAAAACAGTAACTCGTATGGGGCGCTGGGTTGATTTTGATAATGATTACAAAACAATGCAGCCAACCTTCATGGAAACGATATGGTGGGTTTTCAAACAGCTTTGGAATCAAGGTCGTATTTATCGCAGCCATCGTATTATGCCTTATTCCTGGAAGCTTTCAACTCCTTTATCTAATTTTGAAGCAGGTTCAAATTATAAAAATGTTCAAGACCCGACAGTTACTTGCCGTGTAAAAGTAAAAGAGCTTTCGCTTGACGCATTGAAGAACGAAGCGAATGTTTATTTGTTGATTTGGACGACGACTCCATGGACATTGCCAGGCAATCTTATGATTTGCGCCGGCGCGGAAATAGATTATGTGGCGTTGCGTGATTTGACTGATGAAGCAAAGCCCGTTTACGTTATGGCCGAGGCTTTGGTCGGTACGATCTTTAAAAAATCCGAAGATTACGAAATCGTTTCCACCTTCAAGGGAGCGGATATTAAGGGCTGGCGTTATGAGCCGATTTTCCCATACTACCAGTCAAAGGAAGAAGAGGGGGCGTTCCGTGTTTTAAACGACGCTTACGTTTCTACTTCAGACGGTACTGGTCTTGTTCATATTGCGCCTGCGTATGGTGAGGACGACTTCCGTGTTTGCAAGGATGCCGGAATGATGGCAATTGCCGATCCGCTTGATGCTTCTTGCAATTTCACAAGTGTTCTTCCTGAATACGAAGGACGTTTCTGCAAGGATTGCGACAAGGACATCATCAAGCGTCTCAAAGCTGAAGGTAAACTCGTTTATCAATCAACAATCGTCCACTCATATCCTTTCTGCGATCGTACGGATACGCCTTTGATTTACCGTGCAATTGATGCGTGGTATGTGAAAGTTGAAGACTTGCACGAGCGTCTTTCTGCAAACAACGAAGGCGTTCATTGGATGCCTGATTATGTTGGCGACAAGCGTTTTGGCAATTGGCTCAACGATGCGCGTGATTGGAATATTTCCCGTAACCGTTTCTGGGGCAGCTGTATTCCTGTATGGATCAACGAAGAAGACCCAGAGGATATGATTTGCATCGGCTCTATCAAAGAACTTGAAGAGCTTTCCGGTGAAAAGGTTGAGGATTTGCATAAGCATTTCGTAGACAAGATTCTCATCAAGAAAGACGGCAAGACTTATCGCCGTACTCCCGAAGTGCTTGACTGCTGGTTTGAATCTGGCGCAATGCCGTACGCGCAAAACCACTACATGGGAAAAGACGGCAATGTGAAAATCGACGATATTTTCCCTGCCGACTTTATCGCGGAAGGCCTTGACCAAACGCGCGGCTGGTTCTACACGCTTATGGTTTTGGGGACGTGCCTTTTTGACAAGTCTCCATACAAAAACGTTGTTGTCAACGGTCTCGTTCTTGCCGAAGACGGGAAGAAGATGTCAAAGCGTCTTAAAAACTATCCCGATCCTAATGACATGCTCAACCTTTATGGGGCTGACGCGATTCGTCTTTACATGATTTACTCGCCGGTCGTGAGAGCAGAAAACTTAAAATTTTCCGAATCGGGTGTAAAGCAGGTTCTTCGAGACCTTCTCATCCCTTGGTGGAACGCATATTCCTTCTTTGTGACGTATGCAAATGCCAATAATTTTGAAGAAAAAGAAGTAACGCCTCCTCAGTCCGAGAACGTTCTTGATAGATGGATCGTGTCTTCTCTTGAAACATTGATTCATGATGTGACGACGGCAATGGACGATTACGATCTTCAACGCAGCGTACGTCCGTTCGTGGCATTTATTGAAGATTTGACCAACTGGTATATTCGCCGTTCCCGTCGCCGTTTCTGGAAATCTCTCGATGGTAACGACACTTTGAGCGCTCTTCGTACATTGCGTTATGTGCTAGTGCAACTTTCAAAGGTCGCAGCTCCTTTCACGCCATTTATTTCTGAAACGATTTACCGCAATCTTCGTGGCGAAAGCGATCCCGAATCTGTACATTTGTGCGATTTCCCGACTGCTCGCAGCGGCGTTCGCGATACCGTCCTTGAAGACGAAATGGCTTCAGTTCAAACGATCTGCAAATTGGGCCGTCAGCTTCGTACGGATAACGACCTTAAAGTCCGCCAACCTTTGTCGGCTCTTCACGTTGTTATCGCAGGTCGTTCAATGTCGGAAGATTCTCAATGGCGCGATGTTCTCATCAAGGATGAGCTTAACATAAAGACGATTGATTATGCTGAAGACGAAAAGCAGCTCGCAAACGTTTCTTATAAAGCAAACTTCAAGGTTCTTGGTCCGAAGTTTGGTCCTAAGATGAAGGCTGCTGCAGCAGAAATTGAAAAGGCGACGTCCTTCCCGATGATCTTTGACGGAGTGGAAATTACAATTGACGATGTAGTCGTCCGTCGTACTCCAAAAGAGGGAATGATCGTTGCAAGTGAAGGATCTATTGTCGTAGGTCTTGAAACATTGCTTACGAGCGAACTTATCGCAGAAGGCATTGCCCGTGAATTTGTAAGCCAAGTTCAAAATATGCGTAAGGAAGCAGGGTATTCCGTTTCTGATCGTGTAAAAATTGCAATTCAATCTGACGACGAGGTGCTCGCCGCTCTTGAATCTTACCGTTCTTACGTAGTGAACGAATTGATGGCCGATTCTCTTGAATCTTCCGATGTAGATGCAGAGGAAGTTGAATTGAACGGACACCAGGTGAAGATTAAAGTCAATAAAGTTTAACAAAAAAATGAGAAATGGCCCTATCACCACAATAATGGAGATGTAGTTATGAGTAAGGAAAAAACGAATAAATTGTTTAGTGCATTTTTATGCCCGCTATGTGTAATGTTGTTCGCATTACTTGTGTTTGGTGCGACTTTCTCATCGTATTTTCACCCAGGTGAATCAGCAAGTTACTTTGCTCAATGGATGGGAATGGATGCTCTTGCAAGGCCGTTATACCCGATTTGGGGTTCTGTTGTCAGCGCTCTTGGCTCGACATCCTCTTTTTCTTCCATGGCTGTCAGAATCAATATGCTGTCTTTGATTTGCGGCGTTCTTTCAGCGGGACTTTTATGCATACTCGTTTCTTTCTTCATAAAGATTTCCGTCCACGATGAAGATACGCAATACCATCGTAACCAAGCGGCTAATTTCGCAGGTATTTTCGCTGGTTTTGTTTTCATCACTTCGACGGCAATCTGGCAGGCTTCAACACACCTTGAATTTCGTATTTTCGAAACGTTTCTTGCTCTCGTCACTCTTTCTCCTCTTTTGCTTTTGCCGAAATTTCCCAAAGCTTCTTGGATCGTCGCATTGGCAATGGGTGTGATGGTAGGTTTTGGAATTGTAGAAGATCCAATATTTCTCGTGTTGTCGGCAGGTGCCGGATTCTTGCTTTCCATGTTGATTCTCAGAAATGGCAATAAGTTTTATTTCCCGTTGGCCGTTTATATTTTCACTATCTTGATAGTATATTTCTGGTTCTTTGCAAGTGTGGCCTCTTCTTATCTTGCACGCCCTGAAGCGGCGGCGGCAGGAATGAAGTCTTCTGGGGACGTGATTTCTTCCGTGATGCTTTCCCATGCCGCAACGATTAAACAATGGTTTTCTCGTTTTGATATGATGACGGGAAGACGTTGCCCGTGCTTTATTGTTGTTTTGATTTCAGTCGTTCCGTTTGTGCTCTGCGGATTTGCCGCGCGAAAGAGTTTGAACAACAACCGCAAGTGGAGTGATTACCTCTTCCATATTGCGATGACGGCATGTGCAATTCTTGGCATTGCAACGGGAATTTCGCCTGAGTCCTTGCTTCGTCCTTTTGGTATTTTGCCAATCGCGACATCGACAATAATCGCTGCTTACTGCGGATATCTTGCCGCTTATTGGTATATCCTCGCAAGAACAAAGGTTCGTGCTCACGGGGCAAAGGAAGTCCTTCCAGTAGCTTTGGTCGGTACGAGAATCGGATGGTTTATGGGGATTGCGTTTTCCCTCGTCGTCATTTTTACGGCGCTCGTCAATTCCTTTAGCTGTGTAGGTAGTCCAGGTAAGTTTGCCGATGTTTGCGCAAATGAAATTGTTCAACGCATGGGCGATAGAAAGTGGATTATTACAGACGGCCTTCTTGACGACCATATCCGCGTTGTTGCAGCTTCCAGCGGAAAGGAAGTCAACCTTATTTGCTTGCAGCGCGATATGGATGATGCGTATTTGAAAGAATTGGCAGATCTCGTACGTCAAAAAGAGTTGAAGTCTTCTGCCGCCGATCTTTCCCTTTCTGTCCAGCTTGGCGTATTGCCGTTCTTGCAAGATTGGCTTTCGGGCGATACGAACGTATGCGACAAGGTCGCGATTTTGGGCGTGCCGGATCTTTGGTCGATGGCCAATATGTCTCCTGTTCCTGATGTAATTCTTTTCGGCGGCACGAAGAAACTTGAAAAAGATTATGTGCTGAAAATCCGTGAAGATTTTCTTGCCTCGTGGGAAAGAGTTTTGCCGTATCTCGGAAAGAATGAAAAACGCGGTTCAAGTTCTATCGCCCGCGCGGGAAGTATGCTTGAGCGTTTGCGTCTTCAGTTGCGCCGCCACTACGGCTTTATCGCAAATAACATCGGTGTTGCTCTCCAAGACGTGAAGTGCGACAAAGAAGCATTTGAAATGTATGAATTTGTCCGTAAAACCATTGACTGCGACAATGTTTGCGCGTTATTCAATGAATTTGAAATGGCGCGTGCCGGCGTCAAGGAAGCTCTTGCCCGTAAGAGCGAAATCAATAAAGACCTTAAAGAGCTTGTTGACAATCCTTTCCGTCGCTATCAGCTCTTTTCTCTTTCACGCTATTACGGATACATCCGTTCGCCTGAAATTTTTGCGCGAATGGGCTTTGCATGGGCTCGCTCGGGACAGACAGGCAGCGCGATTGCGCAGGTCCGCCGTGCAATCAACTTCGTCCCGGAAGATCGTCGTGCAGGTCTTCTTAATATGATGGCGGCGATTTATGCAAGCAGTAACGATTCTTCAAAATCGAAAGAGATTTACGAAGACGTTCTCAAGAAAGATTCTACAAACCACGATGCTCTTATCGGTATGTCGCGCCTTGCAATGCAAAAGGGTAATTTTGATGATGCAAAGACGTTTCTCGCAAAAGCCGTAAAGGCGGCATCTACGAAAGAATCTTCAGGATTTGACTCGGCTCTTCTCAGTCTTCTCAATGGCGACTTGACAGCGGCGAGAGTCTCCCTTCAAAAAGTTACCGACTTGCAGCCTCGTTCATTGCAGGCGTGGTCGCTTCTTGCAGGTGTGTTGTTGCAGCAGATCGATCAGGCAAAGGATGAAACTACGAAGAAAAAAGCGTTTGAGGAACTTGAAAGCGTCATTCTTCCTAAGATGGAGGCAATTGCCGCTTCGCCTCGCGACTACTATGTCCAAATGACCCGCGCTCTCATCTATCTCCGTAAAGAGGGAGACGCTTATCGCAAGAGCGCCCGCACGGCTCTTATTGCGGCATACAGCATCCGTCCTGAAGTTTCAATCGTAGGGGAAATGATTCTTAATATCGATATTTCTCTCAACGATACTGAAAGCGCTTTAAAGCATGGTCGTATGATTCTCCGCCGCAACCGTCAAGATCGCCTTGCAAACTATGTTATGGGTTCTATCCGTCTTAAAGAAGGTGATTACGCATCTGCAGAAACATTCCTCCGTCTTTCATGCAGTGCTGAAAATCCATTGCCGGCAGCTCAAAACGACCTTGCGGAAGTGTTGCGCCGCTTGCAGCGTTATGCGGAAGCAGAGTCGTTTGCACGCGCGTCGGTAAAAGCGGCTCCAAAGCTTTATGTGGCATGGGAAACGCTTGGTGCGGTTCTTCTTGACCAGAAAAAGAATCTTGATGAAGCGGAAAAATGCGTTCTCAAGGCTATTCAATTGACGAAGGAACAGGGCGGATTTGAAGATATTCGTATGCAAATCACGCTTGCCCGCGTTCAAATTGAAAAGGGCGAGAAGGGCAAGGCTCGCGGCACGCTCCGTTCTTTGGTTGCACGCCAGAAGGAACTTTCAGTGTACGAAAACAGCGAATTCGAGAGACTTCTCAAATTGGCAAACGAAAAGAAATGATAAAAATACATTCAGTTGTATTAACGGCGGCACTTGTCCTTTCGGGGGCAAGTGCGTTGTTCTCTTCAGACTTAGATTCTTTTTATATCCGCAAGAAAGGTACGTCTATTTCCCATTGGCACGGTGGGCCTTTTTTTGAATATCGCCGCGCCTTACCCGAAGGGTATTCGCTTTGTGGCGCAAAATCCCACGAAGATAAATTATTGACTTTTTGGAGTTTCCGTCCTTTTTATTCTCAAGTGAGAGATATAGGAACGGGAAATTGTACGTATGATTTTATTTGGCCGTTAGGTACTTATAGAACGCACGCAGAAAACTCGTGGTGGCGCGCGATTATCGCATACGGAGACGATCGCGGGAGCGATCCGTCCTGGAGCGCGAACGTTTTCCCGTTTTGGTTTAGCGGCGCAGACAGAACGGGTAAGGATTATTGGGGTTTATTTCCAATTTACGGAAAACATCCTCATTTGCTTTTAATGGACGATTGGTCTTATGTTTTTTGGCCGATATGGCAAACGTTTACGGTGAAAGGCGTGCGAAGCAAGGCCGTTCTTTGGCCGTTAGTTACATGGAAAGAAAATCCGCGTCAAGGTATTGGCGTTTGGCCGTTTTGCGGAACAGCCACATTGAGAGAATCTCAGCATTGGTATGCTGTTTGGCCGATAGTAAATGGCGCACGATATTATGAAGACAGGGATACTTCAGGTGAAGGCTTTTCCTTGATGGTTTGGCCGTTTTACGGTTTAGTCGACAGAAAAAAAGAAAAACAGAATATGTTCCTGCCGCCTTTCTTTTCGTACACGAAAACGGATTCGGCAGAGCGTTGGCGTTTACCATGGCCATTTGTCGAAGTCTTAAATTCTTCGGTGCGTAACAGGGTTTCTGTTTTCCCTTTTTATGAACGGGTTGAAGGATATTCTTATCGTAAGGAAAATAAATCCAATCCTGAAGAAAAGACATGGAGAATATTGTGGTATTTGCTTGAGGGAAGCGTTCTTGAAACTAAAACGAGTAAATTTGAGAGGTTTTCATTTTTCCCATTTTGGACTTCGGAAGCGACATGGTCAAAAGATATAAAAACGGGAGAGATGAAAAAGACATCGGCATATAAACGTCTTTGGCCGTTTTGGAGTAGAAGAGAAAAGGATTCTTTAGGACGAGAGCAGATACTTGAATTAAATCCGATTAGACATTCGGAAGGTGTCGAGCGTAACTGGTCTTCATTTTGGACGTTTTGGGAGTGCGAGGATATGATTGACGGAAGAGTACGGCATTCTCTCTTCTGGTCTTTGTTTGATTGGTATTCAAATGAGAAAGATTGACATGTTGAAAGGTGTTTTATCTGAATCGTTATATTCGGCAATAATAACTATTGCTGAATTAGTTAAAGAAAATGGCGGACGTGCTTTAATTGTCGGCGGCGCAGTGCGTGATATGTTGTTTGGCGGATATTCTGTAAAAGATGTCGACATAGAAGTATTCGGAATCAAAGGGGAGATGCTGCAGGAAATTTTAAAGACGAGATTTGAAATCGATCTTGTTGGTTTGTCGTTTGGCGTTTTGAAAATCAAGCATTACGATATAGATGTGTCCTTGCCGCGTAGAGAATCTAAGAAAGGTCTTGGGCATAAGGGCTTTGAAATTTATTCAGATCCGTTTATCTCCGTTGACGAAGCGGCGACGAGGCGTGATTTTACGATAAATGCAATTTATTACGATCCCCTTCAAGAAGAAATCATCGACCCCGTCGGCGGTGTTTGTGATTTAAATAATCGCGTGCTTCGCCACGTGTCGGAAAAATTTGCAGAAGATCCTCTGCGGGTATTAAGGGGAATGCAATTCGCTGCACGCTTTGGGTTGACTGTCGCTCCAGAGACGATTGAAATGTGTCGGGGGATGTCAAGTGAAGATTTGCCCGGCGAACGTTTGTATGGAGAATGGGAAAAGCTTCTTTTAAAAGGGAAGGAAATTTCCAAGGGGCTGCTTTTTTTGCGTGCGACAAATTGGGTGGAATATTATCCTGAATTAAAAGCGTTGATCGGGTGTAAACAAGATCCCGAGTGGCACCCGGAAGGGGATGTCTGGAATCATACTTGCAGATGTCTCGATGTGTTTGCAAAGAACCGTATAGGCGACGAAAAAGAAGATTTGATTGTCGGCTTTGGTGTTTTGTGCCATGATTTTGGCAAGCCTGCGACGACGAAAGTGATAAACGGAAGAATTCGCTCTTTAGGGCATGATGTTGTAGGCGTTAAGCCGACGTTGAGATTTTTAAAAAGACTCACAAAGGAAGAACGAATTTTAAAAGAAGTTCCGCCGCTAGTGAAATACCACATGTCGCCTTTTGCCTTATGGAGGTCAAAGGCGAAGGACGCAGCAATCAGACGTTTGGCTGTAAAAGTTGTACGAATAGACAGGCTTTGCCGTGTAGCGCATGCCGACAGTTTTTCGCGTGACGACATTCCAGGGAAAAGCAATGAAGAAATAAAATGGCTTTTAGATAAAGCGGAGAGTTTGCGCGTTGCCGCCGCCGCTCCAAAGCCATTGATCTTGGGACGTGATTTGATCAATCTGGGGTTAAAACCGTCTCCGAAATTCGGAGAGATTCTATCAAAATGTTTTGATGCTCAATTGGAAGGTGTTTTTTCTGATTATGAATCGGGGAAAGTCTATCTCGAAAATTTCATTAGAAACAATTGCGGCTTTTTGAAGTAATTAAATTTATTGAGAAACTACCCTTATAATGGTATAATTATACAATTGAAAAGGAGATTTTATGTTTAAAGACAAAACTTTGCTTATTACTGGTGGAACAGGTAGTTTTGGACATGCTGTTTTAAAGCGCGTGATAAACGATTTTAAGGAAATCCGTATTTTTTCCCGTGATGAGAAGAAACAAGATGATATGCGCCATGCTTTGCAAAACGATAATGTAAAGTTTTATATTGGAGACGTTCGCGATAGGGAAAGTGTTGACAATGCAATGCGCGGCGTTGATTATGTCTTTGCGGCGGCGGCTTTAAAACAAGTGCCGAGTTGTGAATTTTTCCCGATTGAAGCGGTAAGAACGAATATTATGGGCGTTGACAACGTTTTAAATTCGGCGGTTGAGTATGGGGTAAAAAATGTCGTTGTTCTTTCCACCGACAAAGCGGCATATCCTATCAACGCAATGGGAATGTCAAAAGCTTTGATGGAAAAAGTCGCGATCGCAAAAGGGCGTAGTCTTGGTCAGGACGCAAAAACAACTATCGTTTGTACACGTTACGGCAATGTGATGGCGAGTAGAGGCAGTGTTATTCCTTTGTTTATCGAGCAGATAAAGTCGGGGAAGGATTTAACAGTAACCGATCCCGATATGACAAGATTCATGATGACCTTGGAAGAGGCAGTGGAACTTGTTTTGTTTGCATGGAAGCATGGAAAGAACGGGGACTTGTTCGTTCAAAAGGCTCCTTCTGCTACGATTAAGACTTTGGCCGATGCTGTCATTTCTCTTTCCGGAACAGATTCAAAAATCAAAATTATCGGAACGCGTCATGGCGAGAAGAAGTATGAGACGTTGATTACTCGCGAAGAAATGGCAAAGGCGATTGATATGGGAGATTATTATCGTATCCCTGCCGATCAGAGAGATTTAAATTACGATAAATACTTTAACGAAGGTAAAGAGATCGCAAAGACGATTGTTACATACAATTCTGACAACACAACGCGTCTTACCCTTGACGAAATGAAAAGTTTGTTGTTGAAATTGGATTGTATTCACGAAGCATTTAATATTTGATTTGGAGAATGGCAATGAAAAAACTCAAAGTGATGACGGTTGTTGGGACGAGACCTGAGATTATTCGTCTTTCTTGCACAATAAAAGCTTTGGATGCAAGTCCTGCAATCGAGCATACGTTAGTTCATACAGGACAAAATTACGATTATGAACTGAATGAAGTTTTTTTCAAAGATTTAGGTTTGAAAAAGCCAGATGTGTTTTTGAATGCTGCGGGTGCTAACGCTACTCAAACGGCGGGAAAAATTCTTGAGGCCATTGATCCCGTATTGGAAGAAATTAAACCGGAAGCCTTTCTCGTTTTGGGGGATACAAATAGCTGCTTATGTGCTATTGCGGCGAAAAAGCGCCACATTCCTATTTTTCACATGGAAGCCGGGAATCGTTGTTTCGATCAGCGCGTTCCAGAGGAGTCAAATAGAAAGATAGTGGACCATATCAGCGATATAAATTTATGCTATAGCGATATTGCCAGAGAATATCTTCTTGCCGAAGGCTTGCCGCCAGATCAAGTAATAAAAACAGGCTCTCCAATGCTTGAAGTGTTGACGGCTCAAATGCCAAAGGTGAAAAAATCGAAAATATTGCAAAAGTTGAATTTGAAGAAGGGGAAGTATTTTGTCGTAAGTGCGCATCGTGAAGAAAATATCGCAGAAGAATCACACTTTTTGTCTTTAGTTGATTCTCTCAATGAAGTTGCAAAGAAGTATAAATTCCCTATCATCGTTTCAACCCACCCACGCACGCGTAAGATGATTGAATCAAAGGGTGTGAAGTTTGAAAAACAGATCAACTTAATGAAGCCGATGGGGCTTACAGATTATTTGTCGTTGCAATTGAATGCAAAGGCTGTATTAAGTGATTCTGGAACGATTAGTGAAGAAAGCTCCATTCTTGGTTTTAAAGCCCTTAATTTACGCGAAGCGCATGAGCGTCCAGAGGCTATGGAAGAAGCTGCCGTTATGATGGTCGGATTAAGTAAAGACCGCATTTTACAAGGATTGTTACAGTTGGATAAGGCTTCTCCCGTTCGTAAGGTCGGTGATTATTCCATGCCAAATGTCGGAGAAAAAATGGTCAAGATAATCATTTCCTACGTCGATTATATCAAGAGAAGGGTTTGGGGAGAGTAAGTTTTTACTATGGTAAAAGAGGAAAACAAGATATATGTCGAAGCAGCAAAGATGGCTTTGCTGCTCGCCTTTTCTATTGCGGCTTCGAGAGTTACTAATGGTCTATTTTTGCTCGTAATCATTGGATATGGGATTTGGTCTGCGTTTTCCGGGAAATACGGTTGGTCTATCATAACGTATTTAATAATGCCTTACTTTATTATTGTAAGCTATGCAATACTTCCGAAGAATGGGTTTATTTGGGCGGTATTAATCCGTTTTGGACAATTGGGAGTTGGTCTTTTCCTCGCTTTATGCGCGGCTCGAAGAACAGGAAGTCATAGATTGCCATTTTTAGGTATACTCCCATTTCTTATTGCAGCTTCTATATCTTCTGCAGGAGTCTTTGCTCCATCCGTCAGTTATATGAAAATCGTCCACTTTTTAATTT
>JAGCMU010000013.1 GCA_017646325.1 Kiritimatiellia bacterium | reverse complement strand
GCGACCGATTCATCCGTGAACCTGAAGACGACAAAGCTTAAGGGAACAGACATTTCGTACTATGACTTCCTGACGAAGCCGGAAAAGGCGGAAAATCCAGGCGATATAGTAGGGATGGGACTTAAGAACGTTCCCGAAACGGCGAACAGTTCGTCGGAACAGCTCCTCACCGATATTGAAGCGAAGATGGACTCGCACAACAGCTTTTCGCAGCAGACGATGATCGATCTTCAGTCTCAGACGGCTAAGCGCGATCAGTCGTATGATATGATCTCGAACATTCTCAAGAGCCTACACACGACACTCATGACGAACGTCAACAATATGTAAGGCATTATTGACTGGGAATCTTTTTTTGTGGTATCATACTAAAATAAAGAAAGGATTCTGTTTTAAATTAAAACGGGAGTTGAATTATGATGAAGCGAATGATGGTGTGTGGAGCGATGCTGATAATGGCATCCTTTGTAAATGCAATAACGATTGAAACGTCTCACGGTAAGGCAGAACTTGAAAGATACGTACCTAAATCAAAGTATAAAGTTGCCGCCGTTATTTATACGACCGATTATGGCCCAGCAAAAAAAGAGCGTTGCCCGATTGAAAAAATCAATGAGCGCGGATATGCGGTTTTGACGCTTGATTGCTCAAAATTAAAGCCGGACGCAGGAATGGGACGGGCTGTTGCCATCAAGGCAGTTCAAGAACAATTGAAGAATGATCCTGAAATCGACGCAACGAAAGTCGGTGTTCTTTGCGACCTCGTTCAAAAGGATTGGGATTTGGAAGAATCGAATTGGATGAAACTCATTGATTCGTATGATGAAAAGGGATGGAATGCAGATCCTTCAAAGGTTGCAAAAACCCGTAAATTTAAAGTGCTTGCGTGGAATATCGAAGGTCGTCAGCATACACCGAAAGAAACTGCAACTTTCGTGAAATTCGTAAAAACGGTCAATCCTGATGTCGTTTTGATAAGTGAAAATTATGGGCGTTATGATGATATTCTCGCAGGTCTTGGAGGAGATTGGAACGGTAAGCGTTTCTCGATGAATGTCATAATGTATTCAAGATGGCAGATTGTCGATTCATACGCAATGTATGAAGGTCCTTGGAATTATCTCGATCCGACAGGCCCGTTCAACTTCGGCCTTACCGAGCTTGATGTGAACGGCCAAAGAGTGCGTGCGTGTCCACTTTGGATGAATTGGGAACATGGCAAGAAAGGTAAACCTCGTTTCTCAAATCCTCGTAAAGATGAAATGAAGGGGATTTTAAAATCTGTTAAAGCCGCTATTTCCGAGTCTGAAGATATTCCGATTATCATTGGAGGCGATTTTAACGGCCCGACAGATCCTCACGACAAGATGATGGCGAAGGCAGGCTTTATCGATTCATACGCTGCTCTCCATCCAGATCTTGACGTTAAAAAAGCGTACACATGGAAGAGCTACGGCAAGAGAGCAGGGAAGCAGGAGTATATCGATTTCATTTATTATAAGGGTTCAAAGTTAAAGCTCGTTGACTCTGAAATCTTTCATTCCGCTTGGCATGAGCCATTTGAATTCAAGGGCGTTAAATACGATTCCTTCCCGTCCGATCACGGTTTCGTCCTTTCGACGTTTGATTTGACAATGCCTCAACCTCCTCCACAAGTGTTTTTGACAAGAGGGGAATTTGAGGTTAAAAAGGATATCAAATACCGTGATGAAAAAGAGTGCGTACTCGACCTTTCATTGCCAAAAGGCGTAAAGGATTTTCCGACTGTAGTCTGGTTCCACGGCGGCGGTCTTACAAAGGGAAATCGTCACTTTATCGATATTGACAGAAATGCAGTTGCAATCGCAGCAGTCGATTACCGCCTTATGCCAAATGTTGGCCCTGGCGAATGTCTTGACGATGCGGCTAAAGCGGCAGCGTGGGTGAAAGAAAATATCGCTTCCTTCGGCGGCGACCCTAAGAGAATTTTTATCAGCGGACATTCTGCGGGCGGATATTTGACGAGTATGCTTTGCCTCGATAAGAGATGGCTTGAAAAATATAATTGCTCGCCATATGACTTTGCCGGATATTTCTCTCTTTCAGGACAAGTCTCAAAGCATTTTGCCATCCGCAAATACTTTGGCGACAAGAGTGACAGCTTGAAGCTGGTTATTGACGAATGGGCTCCGCTTAATTATCTTTCAGAAAAGACTCCTCCGTTATTTCTGTCTCTTGGAGATAGGCGAATTGAATGGCCCTTGAGAGTGGAAGAAAATGAATTGATGTATAGAACACTTAAACGAATGGGGAATAAAAACGTTGAATTTAAGTCCCATCTTGAAACGCATCACGGCTCGTGCCGCACGCCGTCAATGGGGTGTTTGATGGATTTTATCTCGCGTCATTAAAGACCGAAAAACCATAGAAAAAACCCGCTTGCATATTTTAAATTTGTAATGTATAATAATTTCATAATTTTGATAGGTTTTAGGCTGTGAAGAAAAAGCTTAGGCTTAAGGAAATTATAAAAGGGGTGTATGCGAATAGATGTGTGTCTATTAGCTTAAGCTTGAACTTCGGTTCGACGTGAAAGAATAACCATGTAATTCTGCCACGGCCTAAACTTAAACATGGAAATCAAGGAATCCCGCAGATGGATATTTATGTCGGCAACCTAGCTTATGCCACTAATGATGAAGCTCTTAGAGCTGCTTTTGAGAAATATGGTACGGTTGCCTCTGCTCGTGTGGTTACTGACCGCATGACAAATCGTTCAAAGGGTTTTGGCTTTGTTGAAATGCAAGATGAAAGCCAAGCTCAAGCGGCTATTGATGCGTTAAATGGACAACTTCTTGATGGTCGTCCAATTCGTGTAAATGAGTCTCAGTCCAAACCAATGGGAGAGGGCGCTTCTCGCGGTCCTCGTCGTGGTGGTTTTGGAAGACGTGATTTTGGTGATGAAGGTGGAGAGAGACGCTCTTCATTTGGAAATCGCCGTGGATTTGGTGGTTCGCGCGGTGGATTTGGTGGTCCTCGTCGTGGCGGCTTTTCTTCTCGCAGAGAAGACCGTGGTCCTTCTGAAACTCGTTGGTAAGAGGATTTCGGATAAACGTCTAAAAAACCTGTTTGTGGAAAACGCAAACAGGTTTTTTTGTAATGTATGCATTATTGCTTTAGGAGATGTTTTTTGAGCGCGATTGCCACTGCTTCCGCACGATTGGCCGCACCTATTTTCTCAAATATGGCACTCGTATGCTTTTTAACGCTGTCTTCCTGAATGTTGAGGTGGCGTGATATATCCTGATTGGAAAATCCGCGCGTTATAAGGTTGAGAATAAGTTCTTGGCGTTCGGTTAGGTTTGGGATTTCGCCATTCTCTGAAAGGATATGTTCGATTTCGGGCGATATCGTTCTCTTGCCGTTTACAGCGTCTCGTATTGCCGCAATTAAAGTCTGCGTATTTCCGTTTTTCATAAGGGCGCTTGTCGCTCCCGAACGAATCGCCTTGGCGATACCGTACGCCATTATGTAACTCGTCAAAATGATTATTTTTGTTTGAGGCAGGACTTCAAGAATTCTTTTCGTCGCTTCAGCCCCGTCAATGCCGCTCATCATGTAGTCCATGATTATCACGTCTGGCTTTAAGGATGAAGCGAGAGAGATGGCGCTTTCGCCGTCTTCAGCTTCTCCTGCGATTTCTAAATCGGGATGTGTTTTCAGCAATGACGCAAGTCCAATGCGTACGAGAGCGTGATCGTCGACGATTAAAATTCGAATTTTCTTCATAATGGGAAATCCTCTGTTGTGTCAAAGGCGTTAATCTTCATAGAAACAGAAACGCGTGTTTCTCCTGAAGGGTCGGTAGAATATGTGAGTTTCCCGTCGTAACGGCGAATTCGCTCCCTTATCCCTTGAAGACCGAAGTGACCTTCGGCGGGCCCTGGAATCGGCTCTGAGCCAAAGCCGCAGCCGTCATCCTTGACAGAGAATTCCAAATCTCCGTTTTTGAGATATCCAGCAACGCGTATTGTTGTCGCTTTTCCGTGACGGGCGGCATTTGAAATGAGCTCGCGTACTATACGAAGGACTGCATGTGCGGTGTCGTCGGTAAGTCGTGAACGCGGAACGTTAAAGCGTATTTTTATATCGGGCTTATCGATGAGCGGCACAATCGCGCGCCTTATCGCCTCGTTCATATCGCAATCGCCCAGTGTGTTGTTCCTAAGATCCCATAGACAGTTACGCAATTCGTCACGGCAGGACGCAAGTGTTTTTGTCGCAAGGTCAAGGTGGCGAACCATTTCATCTGTATTTTGTATGAGGTTTCGCGCGGCGTCAAGCTCAAATGTCACGCCTGCAAGATCTTGTGAGAGCGTGTCATGAAGTTCGATTGCAATTCGTGTTCGTTCGGAAACCTTGAGCTTTGTTCGGATGCCTTCAATCTGTTCGCGCAGCAATTGCTTTGTGCGCCGCTCGACCTGTGCCTTTAAAATGCGGTTCCAAACGAGCACCACGGTAATGACGAGCAGAAGGGCGGCAAGAATGATGATTAGTCTCCCTGGGGTGAACCACGGCGGATGCGAAAGGATGATAACATCGCCTTTCGTTTTCGGGACGATGAAAAAACCTTGAATTTTGGGGAACGTGGCGTTCGGTCGCCAATTTTCAATCTCCATTATAGCGACGCCCGTTATACCGACGGTACAGCCTATTTCAACGTTTTCAAGGATTTCAGGATGTGCAGTTGCGTTGATTTGAATTATGTGACCATCGGCATCGAGCGTAATCAAACCGGTTTTGTCCGGCTCCTTCGTGAGACCTCGTACTATGCCTTTGACATTTACGGTTTTTCCGTGAAGGGAAGGGTTGAATCGTGTACGGTCTGAGAGTATGTGTTGCCAATCAAGAATTGGCGATTTTATAGAAGCAATGGATGAGTTGGTGCTTGCCGCGTATTGCCAATATGCTCCCGTGAGGTTGATGTTGTAAAGGTCTGATGTCGGGTAGCCTATGATGTCGATTTCCCGTCCACATTCAGGGAGAAGCGAGGATGTGAATTCCACGCGTATATTTGAGTTGTTTGAGGTTTTTACGAGTGCAGTCGCATCGTCCCAAACGGCAATTACCATGCCGCGAGCAGAGTGTTGTCCAAGCGATGAGATTTCGGCGGGGCCCTGACGTCGAATGTTCGAGATGTCGGGAATGTTAGAAGGACGGTTCTCTGCTGGCGTAAGGAACGTTATTTTTGTAGGTGCTAAGGTTCTGCCGATATGTCGGCGGAAGTGATTGCCATATGGATGACATCGCCCCGTTATTTCAACAAAGGCGCCAATCAAGTTCTGTCCTTTGATGTTTTCGCGTAAGGTCGGCACATATATGGAGTTCCCATCGTCGTTGAGTTCTAAAAATGCGAACTTTGGATCGATATCATCTTGAAAAACGTGTTTGATTACGCCGCGTGCTTTCACAATGTGGGAATCGTATTTGCCCTTAATGATGTCGACTATAGGGACCGTTTTTATTGGCGGCATTTGACCTTTTGATAAAAATACGATGTTTGTACATTGGGGTAACGGGTCTTTGCCGTCAAGGTAGCCGCTTGCGGAAACGATATCTCCCAAGGTAATTCCTTCTCCCGAGGTTGTTGCATTTGTAGACATCGCAATCGCGGCGAATCCCGTCGTGTCGGAAATTGTAAAGTGATACGTGTCTGGAGTAGATACGCGTGCAACCGTCCCCGTTAGGGAAAAAGGCGTGATGACGCCAGTGAGATTATCCGTCTTGTCGGAAACTTGGCGGCAGTCCGTAAGAATGGTGTTGTTCGCGAAGAGTATATCGCCGATTGTAAGTATGAGTAAAACCGCTATAAAACGTACATTCATAATAGTCATATTTTACCATTTTTAGCGTGATTTCGTCCACTCCACTTTCGTGGGGTGGCGAAATATTATGAAAGGTGGTAGAATTAAGGTGTTTCTATAGTCAAGGAGATACAAAATATGAAAACACTTATTTCTTTAATCGCGTTAGTTTTTGGCGTGTCGTCGTTTGCTGCCACATATTATGTGAGCTATGAAAAGGGAAATAACGGTTATGCAGGGATAGAAAGAAGTAAGCCGTTAAAGGATATTTCATTCGCGGTTGGAACTCGTTCGACAGGGGAAAATGATACTATCGTTCTTTTGCCTGGTACATTCCCGTTAACTGCTCAGATTTCACTAAAGGCAGGTCAGACAATTATCGGAGAAACAGGAAATCCTGAAGATGTAATAATTGATTGTCAAGAAAAGTGCCGTGCATTT
>JAGCMU010000012.1 GCA_017646325.1 Kiritimatiellia bacterium | reverse complement strand
GCTGACGTTTCTCATTCCGCCACCCTCCGTCCTGTCCGGACGCATTCTTGCGTCCGCCAGCCCCATCCTTCACCCATTCCCAAACCATCCCTGCGCACCATCCGCCCAAACCCTGCGCAGAGAACGGACAAAAGGTGCGCAGCAAAACATCCTCTGCTGCGCACCTTTTTGTATTGGGCTTTATTGTCGCTTTGGCGGCGTGTGGCACGGCATCAACAAAAAGCACAATCTCTCAATCGGTCAAAATCGATGGCTCCAACAAGAAAGGTATGACACCTACATGAACTATCCCACAGTCATCGGTCAAAGCTCGGCGAGAACCGGAAGTTACAACAATCTTCTTGAAAAAATCGCCGCTTTTCCGCAATGAAGCGGTTTCCTGCCGCATTTTCTCCTCATTTGGGATTCTGAACGCTGATTGGACGTACACTTTTTTCATGCCAAGGTTCACAACAAAATCGATCTCATACTGACGTTTGACCGTCTTGCCGTTTTCCTTTCCAAATTGCTCGACAACTCCAACATCGACATTGCATCCTCGCCGCACCAATTCATTATAGATGGCATTCTCCATCAAATGCGACGGTTCGGTCTGACGGAAATTGACTTTTGCATTCCTGAGACCTAAATCTTCAGCATAATATTTCTCAGGGAAGTAAAGATACCTCTTACCTTTAATGTCATAGCGCCGTGCTTTTGAAAAAAGAAAAGCATCTTCAAGGTAATCAAGGTACTTTTTTATGGTCTTATCGGTTGTGGAGATTGATGCCTGACTTTTCAAGGTATTGACGATATTGTGCACACTCGTCAATGATCCGACCGACGAAAACAGCATATCCGCAACACGTTCCAGCACAATGTCATCTTTGAGCTTGTTCCGTTCCTGAATATCTGAAAGATAAACCTTGTAAAATATATCCTTCAGATATTTGGAACGCATGGCATCGCTTTTCTCCAAAACAGCCGTAGGCATTCCGCCCCATATGAGATATTCTTCAAACGCCTCCGCTTTTTCCATTCCAGTTGCAGATACATATTCCCCGAACGATAGAGGATGGACTCTTATTTCAAACCCCCTATCCTTGAAATTCGTAGCAATATCCTTCGATAGCATCTTTGAATTGGAACCCGTTACGTATATATCCACATTCGGCATCGCCATGAACTCGTTCAGGACATCATAGAAAGTCACATACAGACTCTTTCTGTCTTCAGGAGCCACATCCGATGGTTTAAGCCCAGGCTTGCGAACCTTTAATGACATTTGGATTTCATCGATAAGAACATAAAATTTTCCTCGACCTTTAATCCGTTCACGCAAATACGCCGCTAGCTCTATCGGATTCTGCAATTGTTGATATTTTTCTTGATCAAGTGCAATCTCTATTATATTCGATTCTTTTACACCACTCTCAACAAGATGCTTTTTGAAAAGTTTGAACAAAAGATAGCTCTTTCCGACACGCCGAAGCCCCGTGATAATTTTCACAAGGCCGTTATGCTTGCGTTCAATCAATTGCCCGAGATAGAAATCGCGTTTGATATCCATTATGTTGCTGTCCAATTTAAGGTGTATGCACAATCTTTTTTTGACACCATGAATTATATCACTTCTCAAATAAAAATACAAACCGTTCGGTATTTTGGAGTAATTTTATGCACCCAACACCCATGCTCACAATCAATCCCTGCGCACCATCCACTTCCGAGTTTCGGGTTTCGAGTTAAAAATTGGAAATTGAAAATTGAAATTGGCAACACTGGATATTGGCAACATTCTCCGCCTCGAACTCCAACTCCAAACTCCAACTCCCAATCCTCACTTCATCTTCACACGGAAGAAGAAGCTATAGGGTTTATCGTTCCCTTCCTCTACCTTCGGCGAGACTGTGAACTTAACTTTGCCATTCTCTGGCGCTGTAATAAACTCATAACTCACGCCAAGTACGCGAAGTCCGCGAAGTTTTTTTTTTGCGGCGGAGCCGCGACCACGAAACGCCGCCAATGGCGGCGACACTAAAACGCCGCACAAGTGCGGCTACACGAAAAAGTTGCGCCGTTGAGCAAATACGGAACGGCGCGACGGT
>JAGCMU010000011.1 GCA_017646325.1 Kiritimatiellia bacterium | reverse complement strand
TCCCTCCGTGCCCACCACTTTTTGAGAGGTTTTCAAATGAATAAAAATGTTATTTTTGCTTTTATCGCCTGTTTAGCTTTTTCTGGCTGCTTGGATAATAAGAATAAGCCAGAAGATGTTCCAACGGAATCTTCTGTTGAGCAGCTTTCAAAGACGAATCGAGCGGAAGTCGTACGCTTATATCTTCGCGGATCAAAAGTCGCCGTTAAAGAGGCTGATTTGTCAGACCTTCCTTCCTGGAAGGTATTGGATCTTTCCGAATTGAGATATAAAGCGATTCCGTCGGCCGTCTTCAAATTGACGAATTTAAAACAGTTGTATTTTGCCTACAATGAACTTGAAACGCTTCCTGCCGATATTGCAAATCTCAAAGAACTTGAATATTTGAACCTTGACGGCAACAGGCTCGTAACTCTTGGAGAAAATCTCGCACCTTTGACGAATATCCGTTGGTTGCGCTTGAATGGAAACCGTCTTAAGGATTTGCCACAATCAATTTCCGCAATGGCTTCCTTGCAGCGTATTTACTTGAAAAACAATAGAATGAAGGAAGTTCCTGAATGCTTGAAGGGTATGCAGCTTTTGGAGGATATCAGTCTTGATGGCAATTTTGCCATTACTGAAATTCCTGATTGGGTCGTTGAATTGCCTTCGTTGCACAACCTTTCCTTTTCAGGGTGCGGGATTAAAAAGTTGCCTGATGACATTAGCGGCTTTAAGAAACTTAAAAGTCTCAATTTGAGCGCCTGCCCAATTCCTACCGAGGAAATGGCGCGCATAAGAGAGGCTCTGCCGAAGGTTGCAATAGTTTTTTAATGTATGATTGACAAGAATAAAAAACTTTTGGAACTTGAAAAGGCGCCCTTAGGGCGTCTTCTTTTTGCTTATTCATGGCCGGCTCTCGTAGCAATGACATTGAACGCGCTTTATGTGGTGGTGGATCGTTTTTATATCGGCTATGGCTGCGGCGAAGAGGCAATGGCAGGTCTTACGCTGACTTTTCCTTTCATGATGCTTTTCGGGGCGTTCGGCGTTTGGATCGGCGTTGGGCACTCGTCTCTTCTTTCGATTAAGTTAGGCGAGGGCGATTATTCCGCCACAGAAAAAATATTGGGTGAAATGGTCGCGTTAAAAACTCTTTTAGTTCTCATATTGCCGCCAATCGTATTTTTCTTTTTAGATCCGCTTCTCCTTGCTGTAGGCGGAAAGGATGTTTCGCCAGGCGTTCTTTCACAGGCAAAAATATATTTGCAGTTAGTTCTTTTTGCTCAAGTGTTTTCTCACCATGCCTTTGGGCTTTCTGCCGCCATGAGGGCAGAAGGAAGCGCGTTCTCTTCAATGGTGTGTATGATCGTAGGATTCGGAGCAAATTTGATTTTGGATCCTTTGTTTATTTTTTCAAAGCACGTTGAATTTTCTTTGTTTGAAAAGGTATTCTCTTTTAATCTTGGATTTGGGATGGGAGTAGCGGGGGCTGCATGGGCAACGAATATTGCAATGCTCCTTTCGTGTGTTTATGCATTTGGATTTTATTTGCGTAAAAAGAGTGTTGTGAAACTTCGTCTTTCCTGTCTCAGGGTTTATCTGCAATATGTTACGCGGGCAATGAAGATGGGAACGCCTCCGTTTTTACAACATTTAATGGGGTCTTTAATCAACTTTTCACTCCAAATGGCTCTTGCGATGTGGGCGGCAGACAAGGCTGAGGCGACATTGAATATTGCCGCTCTTGGAGTTTTTCAGGCAACTGTCATCCTTTTTGTTTTGCCGGTTTTTGGCCTTCAACAGGGTGTCTCGCCAATCTTTGGGTATAATTGGGGAGCTCGAAATTATTTGCGTGTGAGAGAGGTTTTGATATTGGGCGTTATAGTTTCTACGTGTCTTGTTACGCTTGCATGTTTAGTAAACGTGTTATTCCCTGAAGTGATTGCAAAAATGTTTTCGGACGGCAAGGGCGGAGCCTTCGTTTTACAGACGGCAAAGGTGCTTCGTATCTCAAATTGCCTGTTGTGGTGTATTGGCCTCAATATAACGATGACTACATTTTTCCAGTCTATTGGAAGACCCTGGATGGCGGTCGTCCTTTCGTTATTGCGTCAATGTATTTGTCTTTTGCCATGTATTTGGTTGTTGCCATTGTTTTTGGAAGACAAGATTTTGGGCGTGTGGCTTGCAACTCCCGCATCTGACATTCTTGCGTGCATTGCGACATTGCCGCCGTTTATTTTGTATTTACGGTTTTTGAAAAGGGCAGGGAATAATTCAAGGAGGTAAGTTGTATGACGGACAAAGAAGCTATCGTGGCGTTTAATATGATACCGTCTGTCGGTTTTATGACGGTGCAAAAACTCGTTGCCGATTTTGGCGGCAGCGTTGTAGATGCCTATGAAAATTATCCTACAAAACTCGATTGGGAAGGAAAACCGGTCAATTGGGAGGCGGAGTTTGAAAAGGCGGCGAAAATGAATGTCACAATCGTCGCATACGGGGATGAATTGTATCCTAAAAGGCTTCTTGACAACGCTTCTCCTCCACTAGTACTGTATGTGGTAGGCAATCCGGAGGTAATGTCAAATGACGGCGTTGCTCTTGTCGGTACGCGTTTTTGCACTCCTTACGGAAAGGAAGTCGCAACAAACATTGCATTTGCTCTTGCTCGAAAAGGATGGACAATCTATTCGGGATTGGCAAGGGGTATTGATGGAGCATCCCATCAAGGAGCGCTTGACGCAAAAGGTTGTACGGTTGGTGTTTTGGGTGGAGCGATGGATATGTTTTTCCCTACAGAAAATCGCGAGCTTGCCCGCAATATGGTTGCCTCGGGCGGTGCGGTTGTAAGTGAATTCCCGTTTGGCCGTCATCCTGATAATATGACATTCCCCCGACGCAATCGCATAGTGGCGGCATTGTCAAGGGGCGTTGTTTCAATAGAATGTCCCGTAAAAAGCGGCACGCTCATAACGTGCTCCCGCGCGCTTGAAATGGGGCGTAGCGTGATGGCTGTTCCCGGGCGGGTAGGGGATAAGAATTCCGCAGGATGCCTGAAACTTATTCGCGAAGGAGCTCGTCTTGTGACGTGCGCAGAAGATATCATTGAAGAGATCTCTCCAATAGGCAAAAAATGCATTCCTCAAAAAAAGCAGGAGAAAAAGCCTACACAAGAGAAGATGCAGCATGTAAAACAAGTGAAAAAAGAAGTTCCTCCGGAGGTTAAAATAACCTTGGAGGAATCCATTGTCCTCAGGGAGCTTGATGACTCTCCCGTCAGTGTCGATCAAGTCGTGCGCAAAACAGGAATGGAAGTCGGGAAAGTGACGCCCATTCTAGTTTCGCTCCGTATGAAAGGCAAAGTAAAGTTTTGGCCGGGAAACAAGGTTTCTCTGCAATCTTGAAACTCGCTTATCTCGCCAAATAAATTTCTTGTAGCCTCGTTATTGCCTCATACGGATTTTCACTTTGGCATACGGCTCTTACTACGGCAAAGTTTTTTGCGCCTGCCTTGACGACATCCTTGAGTCGTTCGAAATCAATTCCGCCGATAGCTACGGCAGGACGGCTTGTAGAGGCTGTCATTTTTGCCATTGTCTCAAGCCCAAGCGTCGGATCTGGAATATCCTTTGTTGGTGTGGCATAAACAGGCCCGACTCCGATGTAGTCGACATCTTCCGTGTTTGACGCGAGGCTTTGAGCTAGTGAATGAGTTGAAAGTCCTACGATTTTTATTTCAGGGTAGCGAGCTCGAATCAAGGATGGCGGGATGTCGTCTTGCCCGACGTGAACTCCATCCGCTTCAACTTCGCTTGCGATCGAAGGGACGTCATTGACGATAAAGAGCGTGTCCGTACCCGCTGTCACCTTTCGCATTTCACGCGCCTCGCGAAGGATGTCTTCGCGAGAGGCGTGTTTCATACGAAGCTGGATTATTTTCACTCCTGCTTTGACGGCGGCTTCCGCACATTTCGCGTAGCCGACTTTGGGGTTTGTGATTACGAGATAAAGCCCGAAATCGTTCATTTGCCCAAATCCTCCATGATGAGTTTGGCGACTTTTCTGCCGCTCTTAAACATCCCGCCAAAAATAGGCCCCATGCGAAAACCGCCTTGAACGTTGTTTGCCGCCATGCCCGACGCGTAAAGCCCTGGGTAAAGTTTTTTCGTGTTTTCAACGGTTGTTCTTTCTCCGTCTTCCATCCACATCGGTTTTTCGCCAAGAATGCCGCCCGTCGGGGAATCGATTTTTACTCCTGCTTTATTGACGGCTTTATTGATGATTTCGCTTGGGTGCCCTGTTCCATCAACGAGAGCGCGCGTCATTATGACGATTGGATCAACGTGCATTTCAAGGCGTGTAACGGGATTCCAGTTTATGACTACACCACACACAATGCCGTCGTGAATAACGATATCCTCAACCTTTACGGCGTTGAAAATTACGGCGCCTGCCTTGCGTGCTCCAAAGATGAGACCAGAAGCCATTTCAACGGAATCGACGGTGTGATATTTGTCGTCGACGGGAACTGTAGTGATGTCGAACTCGTGAAGGATTTCGGCGGCGTCATTTTGTACAACGACTTCGTTCATCAACATCCCGCCGCCCCATGTGCCGCCGCCAGGTGCGAGTTTTGATTCAAATATCGCAACCTTCAATCCTGCGCGGGCGAGGTCTCGGGCTGCAACAAGCCCGGAAGGGCCCGCTCCAACAATCGCCACGTCCACAGCGAGATTTGCTTCTAATTTTTTAAAATAACTCCGCACGATTGCGCTGGAGATTGTTTCTTCCATTACTTTCATTTTTTATTTTCCTTATGTTTTTTAGTAAAAATCAACCGAGAACGCCGCAATTTTCTCCGACGAAATACGAGGATGAAATTGCATGGTGCACATATTTCTTTGCTTTTTCCACGGCATCTTTCAAATTTAAATCTTGTGTCAAACCTGCTGCAATGGCGGCGGCGAGCGTACATCCCGTGCCGTGTGTCGATATGGGATTTTCAATCCATGGCATTGTAAAATGGAAAAAGTCAACGCCGTCAAAAAGAGTGTCTTCCGCGGAAGACAAGTCTTGCGTAGCATGGCCTCCTTTTATCAGAACATTACACCCAAATTTATCAAAAAGGCATTTCGCCGTTTCATAAACATCTTTTTTGCACGTGATTTTTCGCTTCGCAATCGTTTCTGCTTCTGGAATATTGGGAGTGATGACGGTTGCAAGAGGCATAAGAAGTTCTTCTAACTTTTCTTGCGCGCCATCTCCAATAAGCCGTGCGCCGCTTGTCGCGACCATTACGGGGTCGATTACTTTCTTGATTTCAGAGTGCCGAGAAAGTTTTTCCGCGACAGCTTCAATCACTTCGGGAGAAGAAAGCATCCCCGTTTTCAACGCGGCTATTGAGTATGTTCCTAATACGGCATCAAGTTGGGCGGCTGCGAAGTGCGCAGGAATGTCGTGAATCGCATAGACATCATTTGGATTTTGGGCAGTAAGGGCTGTATAGGCACAACACCCGTGTAAACCGTAACTGTGGAATGTGCGTAAATCGGCTTGAACGCCGGCATTGCCTCCGCTATCGCTTCCTGCAATAGTCAAAACGCATTTTTTGATCGAACTTTGAGCAGTATGCGGCTCATTCATACTTAATTTCCTCCGCAGGTATTATCCTGATCAGGTTGACGGGTATTTTCTCAGCACCCAGACACTGTGTCTGGCAGCACCCCGATAGATGAATTTATTATACCAAAAATATATGGAGAAGCTACGATTAAAAAAAATATATTTTTATTGACCTTTGGTATTGTTTTTTAGTACTATTTATAAGATTAATAACTCGGTATTTTTTTAATTTATGAAAAACACCGTTTCTTTAATAAAGGAATTTCAAATATGAAGAGAGTAGCTCTATCGGTATTACTGTTGCCGACAATTATGTTTGCAGGTGTGTCAAACGAGATTGACTTGTTTGTTGAGACGTCTCATTCACATTTGTGGAGGACGAGTGAAAGTTTAAGCCCCGTTATTGAATGGGAAACTCCGTCAACTGCAGTTTCAGCCACCTTGTCCGTAGACAGTTTGCGAGGCGAAGAGATTTATGATGTTACCGGTAAATCAAAGTTCGAGCTTAAATTTTGCGAACCAAATTCTCTTGAAGATGAGGATGTATATGATTTAACCTTGACGTTTGATTGCGGGACTTCTAATGTCGTAAAGAAAGGTCAAATCGGTGTTGTTTGCGGTTTAGGTTCGACTGGCACGAGTGGGGCTACTGCCAATCTCCGTACGTTAGATTCAAAGTGGAATCGTCTTGCGGCGAGAAAGGCTATTATCCCAATTTATGCAGGGAATAAAGTCTTTACGATCGATGGTGAAGAGGTTGAAACGGGTCTTGAAGGAACAGCGGGTTGGTTTGGCTGGAAGTCAATTGCCCTTAAAAACGAGAGCTATCCGTACGAACTTTTACTCGTTACCGATTCCGGTAATTTTGAGGCAAGTATTATTACTGTTGCTACAGGTCTTATTTTGATCGTAAGATAAAGGAGTTTTATGATGAAGAGTTCGATATTTACATTTTCACTCGTTGCTACTTTGAGTTTATTTGGAGCATTAGAAGTTTCTAATGTAAAGTTGCGTCAAGATTGGCCGTGGTCAAACAAGATTAAACTTACATACACTCTTTCTGGGCTTGGTGAAGGAGAGCTTGCAGAGGTTGTAGTTGCTGCTACCGGGGATGGAAAAGAATTAAAAATTCCAGGTTCGGCAATGATAGGGCAAATCTACAGTCTTGACGCAAATAAAGATTATGAGATTATGATTGACCCGATAAAGGCGTTTGGTAATGGAGTTAAGTATATTCCGAATTTTAAAATATCTCTTACTGCACGTGAGGCGACTTCCGCATCAACGAATGTTCTTTATAAGATTTTTGATATAAAAGAGAGAAAAGTTGTAGATGTTACGCGCGGAGCGCTTTTGAATGGTGAATGGGGAAGTGTTGAGACGGATTTCGGTGCAATTGGTCCAGGCTATACGACGACTCTTGAGGATGTGGTAATTTGGACGGGGGTTACGAATGACGTCAGTTATAAAACCTCAAAGATTGTAGTTAGAAAAATTCCTGCCGGGGCATTCAAGGGATATCAACCTGGTGAAGCGATTCCGGAAGAAAACAATATGACTTGGTCGTTCGATTACTGGATTGGCGTTTTTGAAGTTACCCAAGCACAGCGTAAGGAACTTTCTTCTCATAGCGTGCCAGATAGAACTTTTACTTTTGCCGCGTCTGTCTGGAAGAGAAGTGGCCCTATGGTTGTTGGCGATTATCTTCCTGAGCAATACGTACAAAATCAATATTTGTACAATACCGGTACGAGTGGAGAACGCAAAGCGACATCTGATGTTTCATCCAGTCGAGCGGGCTTTTTCAATTATATGCGTTTATGGTTTACATTTGATGGAGTCTCCCCGTACAATTTCGAATTGCCTACACAAGTACAGTGGATGAGAGCGATGCGTGCGGGCGCTGATTCGTATTACTACGACGGTATTGGGAAAACAAAGAACGATGTTACTCAGGAACAGCTGAATCTGCTTGCCTGCAACCTCAATAACGGCGGATATGTAACGAATGATGACGGTAGCGTAACAACTAATATTTGTGAGGTCGGTCGTTTCCGCCCGAATGCGTATGGGCTTTACGATATGCTCGGCAATGTGCGTGAACTCGTTCGCGAAGACGGAGATACTAAAGTAAGCGCTGGCGCGTGGACTGCCGGGGGAATAGATGTCGTCGGGAAGATTAATGCGATGTCTGATTACGACACAACTACTGTTGGGGGATCTTTCAACGAAACAGGCTTTGGTTTCTCAACTCAGCAAGCGCATGGGCCTTCATCAGGCGTATTGACCGGAGGCTTTCGCCTTTGTATGCAGTCGGACGAAGATGGAATAAAGCTACTCTCTAAATAATTAAAATTTAAGGGGTAATGTTATGAAAAAGATACTCGCTCTTTATTTTGCGGCGACGATGGTGTTTTCTCTCAAGGCGGACAGTTCTAAATCAACGCAGCCTGATTTTACGGGAATTTATGGTCCAGACGTGAAGACAATCGGTATCGCGGCGATTTCAAGTAAAGTGCCTTTGGCAAGCTTTGCCAAGGTTACAAACCGTTTGGCTAAAGCTGGCTATCGTATGAAGGTTGCCTCGAACGTTCCTAAGTCAACTATAGTTTCAGCTCAAGAACGTGCAAGATTGCTTGAGGATTTATGGATGGATCCAGAGATAGACCTTTTAGTTTTTGCATATGGCGGCAAGGGGGCTGCAGACGTTGTCGAGGTTCTTGATTGGGAGAAGCTGAAAAAGCGTGATATGAGAGTAATTGGTTTCAGTGATTTGACGATGCTTGTAAATACGATGATGGTCAAGGGTGTTGGGCATCCATATACGGGACCTGTGTTGACGACGCTTGGATATTCAAATAAAAGAGCTGTAAAGCGGATGCGCGATATGATGTCAGGCTCTCCAGAGGATATAAAACTTAAGGTTGTAAAGTCTACTGAAAAAACGGTAGAGGGGCTTCCTATGGGAGGTCTTCTTGACAGGCTTCATAAGCTAACGAAAAACGGAACGCTAAAGGATCTTTCAGGACGCATAATTTTTATCGAAAATACGAACAAGTATGCTCCGCGTACTGAGGAAATGCTTGGGGAAATGATTGAAAAGGGGGTGTTTGCAAATGCGGCGGCTGTTGTAATTTGCGATTTCAATTCCAAGTCTCCAAAGGCGGAAACTTGCGAAAAATTAGAAAAATTTGCCGCAAAAATCCCCTGTCCCGTATATTCGGGTTTCCCTTACGGACACATTTCCAATACTTCAATCATAGATTTTCGTAGAGGTCTTACAATTTCTCCAGACGGTCAGCTCTCTTGGAAGAAATAATGTAACATTGACTTTTAAAGTATAGATTTGGTATCTTGAATGAAAAGGAGATAATAATGATGGAAGGAATAAATGTTTCGCGCCGTGGTTTTTTAGGTGGCGCTACTGCATTTGCGGCTGTTCAAGGTAGGGCAGGGAATAAAGAACAATCGAAAAAATTACGTTTTGCAGCCATTGGTATTATGGGAATGGGGCGTCATACGAATCCACCTTTGGTCGAAGCGGGTGCTGAGCTCGTTGCTATTTGCGATGTAGACAAGAAAAATCTCGAAGAAGGTAAAAAGCGTTGGCCGGGCGTTCCTGCATATTTGGATTATCGTAAGATGCTTAAGGAAATCGGCCATACTTTTGATGCCGTAAATATTACAACGCCAGATTCAACTCACGCATACATTGCCATAGAGTGCATGAATTACGGCAAGCACGTTTATGTTCAAAAGCCTTTGGCACGAACGTTTGAAGAATGTGATTTGATGCTTGAAGCCCAAAGACGCACTGGTGTCGTTTGTCAAATGGGCAATCAAAACCATCCGACGGCAACGAGCTTTAGTGTAGTCAAGGCGGCTAATTTCTGGGGAGAAATTAAACATATCGACGGCTGGTCGGATCGTCCGATTTGGCCGCAGGGTATGACACAATATCCCAAACCATTGCCTTGGGATAATGCTATGGACGCAACGCAATGGGACATCTGGTGTGGCCCGTGCGTAGATCATGGATATAGCAAATCCTTCCATCAGCGTAGCTGGAGAGCCTGGTGGGATTATGGTTGCGGCGCAATAGGCGATATGGCTGTTCATAATGTGGATGCCGCATTTTGTTATTTTGATTTAGGTTATCCAGTTGAAATTGAAGGCGACACTTGCGGAGCGGGTCCAGTTACGGTCGCGTATCCTAAAAAGAGTGTTATAAAAATGAAGTTTGCTAACGGCGTTACTTTCCATTGGTATGACGGTGGTAATAAGCCTGAATTGCCAAAAGGAGCTAATCCAAGTCTTGTGTATCCTTCTAATGGATTAGTCGTTCATGGCTCAAGAGCAACAACGCTTGGTGCCCGTCCAGTCGTTATTGCAGCAGGTGACGGCGAAAATGCCGAAAAGCGCAAAGAGCTTTCGCGAGAATTAAAGGAAATCTTAAAACCTCATAAAATATACAATCATTACAAGGAATTTGTCGATGCCTGTTTGGCGGGGGATCCTAAGATGTGCGGATCAAATCTTGAATACGCAGCGCCATTTACGCAAGTCCTTCTTTTGGGTTGCCTTTCACTTCGTTTCCCTGGCAAGAAACTTCAATTTGATCCAAAGACAAAACAATTTACGAATTGTCCGGAGGCTAATGAATTTCTTAAAGCGCCAAAGCGCGGTGATTGGGATTTTGCAAAAATCGCGACATCTCGTCCATGGTGGAAATTCTGGTAAAGATAGAGCTTCTCTTGAGCATAGTAATTTGAGTTAATTAAAGGAGATTGAATGCTGATGAGAAGGGAAAGTAATATACGCTTTATCAGTAAAATAATCGCATGTCTTTTATTTGGAATATTGATTGATTTTTCGGTGTTTGCTGCAAGCGAGTCTTATTTGAGCGAAGATGTTGGCGGAACGATTATGCCGATTGGATCGGGCGATTCCGTTAATGTAATTTCAGCTCGGATGCGTATCGTAAAAGAGAGGAGTGGGATTTCACGCTTTACTATGTCGGGCCCAGGGCACAATGTTCGCCTCAATGGTATGCGTGATGTTTCGTATTACGCAGAGTTAGGGCGGAAAATGCGCGAGGTCCAAGAAAGGGTTCGCGAGCACGATATAAAAATCGGCTATAAAATGTTGCCGACGACAAATTGCGGAATAAAACATCCATTCACTAAATTTACTTACAGCAGCGGCGCAGTCCGTGAGTTTACGGCGTGTCCAGGCGATGAAAATTTCCGTAAGGACTTTGCCGCCAAGTGCGCGGCGCTCGCCAAGGAAGCCCGTCCTTTTATCTATCTCGTTGATGATGATTTTCGTTACCATGCCGACGGGTGCTGGTGTGAAAATCATTTGCGCCGCTTTTCTGAATTGACTGGAGTTGAGCCAACTCGTAAGGCGGTACTTGCTGCAATTTACGCTAAAGATGAGAAGGGAATAAAAAATCGTACTATTTGGCATAAGATGTTCGTTAAGGATCTTATCCTTCTTGCAAAAGCGGCAAGCGACGCAGTTTACGCCGTCTCGCCTGAAACGCGAATGGGTATTTGCGCGCCTGGAAGGTTTCCAGAGCGTGATACTGCTCGTATCGCACGCGCCTTGGCGTCTGGTCGCCATCGTCCTGTAATCCGTTGGTGGAGTTCCGCATACGGTTATGACAACCCAATTGAAATGAGCGGAATGTTTTTCTCTGCTCAATGGGCGAAGGAGAATCTGCCTCAGGAAATTGAATGTATTTTAGAGGCAGATCCAATTCCAAACTCGCGTTTCTATGCATCCGCTTCGCGTTTTGCCGCATTGATTTCAACGGCTCTTGCGAGCGGTTATTCTGCGGCGCTATTTAATGCATTAGGGGATCCAAAATCAATTGCTCAAGGGACGGCAGACCATATCAATTTGCATTCGTACAATCTTAAAAGGTTTGCCGCCATCAAGAAGGAAGCGGAAAAAGGACGTCTCGTTGGAGTTCAGACGTTCTTTGATGCCGATTCGCGCGTCGGCGGCGGCTCGGGAGATGCAAAAAAGCCATTTGACCCTGAAGCATGGTATAGATCGTTCAACCGTCTTGGTGTTCCTTTGACTACTGCCGAATCTCCCGTAAAACTTGCTTGCGGACACCATGCTTTTCGGGCGATGAATGATGAGGCTGTAAAGAAGTTTCTTTCGGGCAATGTCGTCCTTGATGGTGCGGCGGCCATCGCATTGCAGGAAAGGGGATTCGGGAAATTTATCGGCGTAAAAGTTCTTCCTCGCGATAAAATCGATTTCAATTATGAACTCCATACTGGGTTTGTCGATAAGTATACGTGGTTAGGGACGACGTTTCATCAAAATTACGGTCTCGACAACGGTCCCGTTGCGCGCCTTGAACTGATGGAAGGGGCAAAGAGCGTAACCGTTTACGGCAAAGAGAAAGTTTATCAGCCTGCTACATCATATTACGAGAATGAACTTGGCGGCAAGGTTGCAGTTACCGCTCTTTATATGGCGTGGTGTAAATCGCCGAGTTTCTTCTGCCCTTGGAAAAGAGATATGTTCGTAAAACTTTTCCGCAAGATGGATTGCGAAAGAATAATTCCTGCTCGAATCCTTGACCGCGGAAATATGATGCTCTTTGCAAATGATGATGATAAGAGACTTTTTCTTCATGCAGTAAATATTGCCTGTGATCCCGTTGATTACGTCAAGTTTGAAGTTGTTGCACCTTATTTAGGAGGGGCAGTGGAAATACTTCACCATGACGGAACTTGGCAAGCCGCCGATGTTAAATGGGATGGCAATATACTTAAAGTAAAGCTTCACGATGCAGTAAACGTGTATGGATTTTTTGATTTGCGGATCAAAAAAAATACTAACGAAAAATAAAAAGTCGGTGATGCGCTTACGGCAGAGGTGAAAGAATTTAATAGGGAGAATGAACAAATGAAATCAGAATATAAGGTTAATAAAATAAGGCGAATTTCAAAAATGACACTTGCGCCTTTTTTGTTTTTGTTCCCATTAATGACAAACGCCGAAATTAATATAGGCGAATATGTGACGTCTGATGCTACGTGTACGGTGTCAGGTACACGTCTTACTGTTTCGGGCGGCGCGGGCGAAATTATAAAACAACTCCCTGCGGAGATTACCGAACTTTGTGTCACGAATGGCGCATCGATTAAAATCGGAATTGATAATCCATTCGCCGCAGCGCAATCCTCCATGGCGATTTACCTTTATGGAGACGCATCACAATCGGCAGGCGGCGCGACGTTTGCAACGCTCGATCTTAACGGACATGATATTCGCATTTCTAAACTTATGAATCCGTGGGAAAGTGATGGTAGTAATGTTCCGCATCCTGGCCCAGGGCGCGTCACCAATACGTCGTCTTCTCCTGCAACAGTTTCACTCGCACTTTCAATGACGCAGGAATTTTATGGAGTGTTTGAAGAATCGTCAGGAAGGTTGACTCTTAATGTAGATGCCAGCACTTCGTATAATTACATGGTGTTTCCGTCGCTTACGATGGATGAACAATCAAAAAATCCATCGTCTATTACCTTCTCCGGTGGCGCTCAAATGAATATTGCCGATAATTCATCTCAGTTGATGTTTGTCTTTGAGCCATCCGAAGAAGAAAACTATAATGGGCCCATAAGCTTAGCTGAAATAATGCCAACATTTAAGGGCGTGCCTGTTAAGGTTAAAAGTATATGGGTGTCGTCTTCTAGTTCACTTGCTGACCTTAAAGATTGTGAAGCGTTGATAGATGGACGCGCCGATACGGGATGGCGTTGCGGCAACGATTCAAATAAGCGAGTAGTTCTTTTCTTCGATGGAGATGTGCCTGTTGACGGATACAGGATTGCTTCTTGGACAGCAACGGAAAGTCGTCCGAAAGGATGGAAGGTTTATAAGTACAGCAACATAGAGATGAAGTGGTGGCTTGTTGATGACCAATCGGGAAAATCTTCTTCGATTTGGCCTATGCGTGGAGGGGCTAACTCATTTTCGAAGAATGTCCTTTTTTCTGCCGCGACGCGTTGTGGCACGTTTTCTGGAAAAACGTCGAGTATTTCGTTGAACAATACTGCGCGTAATACTCTTGCGCAAATTTCATCTACGAAGACATTTGAAGTCGGATCCCTTTCAGGAACAGCAACTGGTACAATCAGTATTAAAAATAGAAGTACGTTTTCCGCTGGTGATTTCACGGGATATTCTGGCAAGTTTTCAGCCGAGAGTGGGCAGGGCAATATCCTTCTTTCGTCTGGAGTAAATAGCGAACAGCCAATCCGTATTCCGAACGTTCAAAAAATTTCAATTGCAAACGGCGGCACTTCGCCAGTTTCCGTGCTTTTAAATAATGGTGTTTCAGAAAACTTTTTCGGTACGATGAAGGATGGCGAAAATGGTACGCTCGGTCTCGTTAAAAGAGGAGCGGGCGAACGCGTAATCGAAACAGAGGGGGCGTCCTATACGGGAGCAACGGCTATTCGCGAAGGGACGTTGACTGTTGCTCGCCGTCGCACTTTTACGGCACGGTATTTTCGCATTAAGCCACTCAAAACAAAAGCGGCAGACACATACGGTTATCCGTGGTCAATGAATGAATTTATTCTTATTGATGGCGATGGTCGCGATGTTACGTGGCCTAATGGAGTAAGTGTTTCAAAGCCTTCTGGAACGCGTGCTGAAATCGGTGATGCACCGATTCGAAATATCGCCGACAACGACGAGTCCTCTCACATGACTATGCCGAACTGGGAGACATGGACAAAGGAAACAGCGACGACAACGGATGATTTCCCTGCGGCGACAATTGATGCAGGTGTGCCTTTGACGTTTTCTGCATATCGTTGGGTGACATGTTTGAGAGGATGGGCTGATGATGCCCAGCGCGTTCCATTGAAGTGGAAGATTTCGATTTCTCAAGATGGTGTAAATTGGACAGATGTTGATACGGACGAATATGCTTGGTCGAAAGCCGATGAAGATTCTGTCGCCTCTGGTGTTTATCCTGCTTCTGGTGTTTCGCGTGGACCATTCAGGTGTGGTTACGACGTTTCAACAGCAGAAGAAAATTATATTGAAACGCTTGATAATTCTTTCTTTGCTTCTGGTAGCGACCGCGATACAGTCCGTGCGCTTTCAGCCCAACATTTCAGAATTAAAGTCTTTGAAACGCAACGTCCTGATCGTGACAATTACTCATACGGATGGCAGGTGCTTGAGTTCAGCCTTTGGAAAAATGGCGAGCGTGTTGTGTGGCCAGAAAATCCAAGCATGAGCTTTTTGGGCGCGTCTGTGACGGGTGAACTTAAAAACCTCGTTGATAATGTTTATACGGGTGATAATTCTACTCGAATCTTTCCTCAAATTGTGCCAAGCTATGTGACGTTTAACGTGGGCGAGGCAGTTGATTTTGATGCATATTCATTTACGATCTTTACGGATGACTACTCCGTCGACCGCGCTCCTAAATCTTGGATACTTGAAATTTCTCAGGATGGCGAGAACTGGACAGTCGTTGATAGCGTTGGAGGTTGGACGATGACGCCAAGTCTTATTAATCAAACAGCGTCAAACAGACAAATGGGGCCATTTAATGTTGCCTCTAAATATCCATATCTTTATTCAAGTGCAGCAAACTCAATCGGCGACAAATCGCCTGTAACAATTGATAGTGGCGCGACGTTAAAAATTGCAGCAAATTATGAAAAGTTTGGATCGCTCTCAGGTAGTGGAACTCTCAATATTTCATACGGCGCGACGGCGGAAATCAATGCGTTTGAAAATGCTGCGTTTGATGGTTCTGTGACAGGTGATAATGGGAGCTTGGCTATTTGCGGTGTTGCAACCCAGACTTTCTCCAATGTCTCTATTGACGGCGTAAAGACACTTGAACTAAATGGCGGCGTAATGGCAGGAAATGTGTCGTTCAACGGTGAGGATACAGAAATTGTTTTTAATGGCGGAGTATTGGGGGCGTCTTTGTCGGGGCTTGGCACATTGAATGTCAGCGGAGAAGTCTTTTATGCCGCACCGACTGATGAGACTCTAAGAAGTTATGTTGCCATACAAGCCTTATCAATATCACCTCAGGCTCAAGCACGTTTGGCATCGGGCAGGGTAGTTGGCGGCGATTGGTCTATTAAGAGCGTTACTGATAAACAGGTCATCTTGCGGAATAACAAACCATGGGGACTTTATATCATCGTGCGATGATATTTTTGTAGTTGACAAAAGAAAATGATTTTTGGTATTTTTTAATCAAATAGGAAATATATAATTTGTTTTCTATCAAGTGGTTTCATAATTTAAAAGGGTGGAAAATATGCATATTAAAAGTTTTGTCAGTTCTTTATTTTGCATAATTGGATTAGTTTCCAATGGTGCTGAAATTCCTTTTTTAGGTGAAAACGAAAGTGGAAGTGGAGATGTTGCGCTTGCTGCCAACTGGGGAAATGAGACGATTCCTGGTGCGAGCGATACGGCGAAATTCAATAAAAGCGGAGAGATTACATCGAGTGGAATATTTTCTGTCTATAGGTGCAGTTTCTTGGGGTATAGTCTTTCATGGGTGCTTAAAGATGGAAATATAGAAGTGAACGATGCAGTTGCTATTGGTACTATTGGCGGTGGGGAAAATACTTTTACTATTGAAGAGGGCGCTTCGCTCACTGCTTTAAGGGATTTTTGGTTGGGTACAGACGAATCCTCGCCTATGAATAAACTAATTGTAAAGTCGGGCGGCAGCTTGAATCTCAACTATGCTACAAGTCCTTTCCGCCTTGTATATTTCGGAGAAAAATCCTATGGAAATATTGTAGAGAATTATGGGACAATTGTTTCTACGAATTCAAATTATTATTATCTGATTCTCGGCGTAAACGCTTCTTCATCTAATAATCTTTTTACATGTTATGACGGGTCGTATTTCGATACGAAGGGAAATATTTGGGTGGGAAAATCAGGAAGTAATAATAAGTTCATTGTCAAGGAAGGAGCAACATTCAAGCAGAGTAATGGCAACTCTAGGTATTTTAGAGTCGGAGAAGGAGCTTCTTCTACAAATAATCAGTTAATTATTGAGAAGGGTGCGATATTTTCGTCGGCTGCTCCGATTTATGTCGGGGACAGTGGCAGTGATAATACTGTTATTCTTGACGATTACCATAAAATTCCAGCAACTATGTCTATCGGAATTAATCCTACGGCACATCGGAATAAAGTTGTCTTTAGAGGAACTGAAGAGCTTACCGATTTTAATCTAAATAGTTTCACCTTCGGAGACGGAACAAATAACGAGCTCCGTATTGAAGGAAGAACCGTTTCTATGGTAGAGAAAACGCCTACGATTTCTCCTGTTTCGTCTAGATTGACTCAACTCCACTTAGACAAAGGTTGTGGAAACAAGGTTGTAATGAAAGATTCAACTGTGAATTTTTATGGGAATTTTTATGGGAATGAGGATGGCTTTGCAAAGGGTAATGGGATTGAATTTGATAACACTATTTGGAATCAAGGTCGCGATAGTTCCGGTAATGGAGAGGTTCGTTTTGTAAATAATGCGACGATAACGGTAAAAAACAATTCTACTGCAAATTTGGCGGGGAGAACGTTTGCGTTTGGCACAACCGTAGAAGACGCGCAAAATACCCTTAATCTCTTAAATAATTCAATCATGAATGTCGGTTATTTTCGAATGGTAAAAAGCAACAACAAGGTTGTAATTTCCGATTCCGTATTGAAAGTGAATTCAAATACAACCATTCCTTATGTTAATGGATCTACATACGAGGGAATAAATACGAATAACGTATTCCGTTTTGAGGGTGCAGCTCCATCATTTACATCTACCGGATCAATCACCTTCATGGCTAATAAGACAGAAGAATATGAATACGGAAAAACAATTCTTGAGTTTGTGCTTCCTTTATCCGCTTATGAAAAAGCTCCTATAACTGCAACATCTATTACAATCAAGAGAGGCAATAAAATTAACGTTGTCTTGCCGGCAAAGGAAGAGCAAAGCGATGCCGTCAATTACGTTATCTGCGAGGCGGGTACGGGTGTAATTACAATTGAAGATATGGAGGACCTTGCCTCTGACCTTCCAGAGACTTGCAAGCTTTCATTGTCTGATGATAAAAAGAAACTTACCTTGCGCGCATTAAAGAATATCGGATTAAGAGTTATCATCAAATAAACTAAGAATTATATGAAGAAAATCATACGCATTTTATCAGTCGCATTATGTTGTGCTTCTTTTGCCGAGGAATTGAAGATAGCAGAAAATGCCAATGCTCTTGTAGATATTTACGTAGAGGCAAAATCAACTTACGACCTTTCGTATTCGGTACAAGATCTTATCTATCACCTTGAGAAAATGACAGGTGCAAAGTTTAAGATTGTAAAATCTCCTTTGTCTGAGCGCAAAGTAATCCGTATTGCAAACGATCCGTCTTTGAAAGAACAGGAAGTTCTCGTCAAGGTTACGCCAAATGGCGTAGAGCTTCTTGGCAGCGATCATGTAGAATATGCGATTTACGATTTTCTCAAATATTTCTGCGGTTGTTCTTGGCTTGATCCGACAGAGGCTGGCGAGATCATCCCCAAAAAGTCTTCGCTTAAAGTAAAGTGCGGGACGCGTCGCGATTTGCCGTATACCCTGTCGCGTCGTAACAGCGGTATTTTTACGACATATGAACCGCTTCTTTGGAGGGCAGGGACTCCAGGCTGGACTAATTACGTGAAAACAGCTTATTCTGCATCGTATAAAAAGGGCGGTATAAAGGAAGCCATAAAAGCGATGAACTTTTTCCGTACGCGGTTTAAGCGTAGAATGAAGGCGCAGGGGCGCAACGCAACGGCAAACCATTCGTTTTATTGGTTTAACGACCGTTTCTTGAATAAGAAGGATCCTCGTTTTATCGAGTTTAGACCTGAGTTTTTTGCTAAAGGCTATACGCGCAAGGAGGATGCAAATAAAAACCCGGAAGATATTTATTCCGACTGGGATCCGCGCAAAGCGCCTCCGCAGATGTGCTATTCAAATGAAGAGCTTTTTAAGCAGACGCTTGTCGACATAAGAGCATACTTTGATAATGGCGGATATACGAACAAGTATACGAATGTCGGTTTTGCAGGTCCCGTTTGGGGCAAGGATACGTACTGCCTTGAGCCACATGACAATGAAGCCTTTTGCAGATGTGATGATTGCAAGAAGCAATATCAGTCTGAGCGTGCGAAAGAGCGCGGACACCATTCTGATTATTGGTTCAGGTTTGTGAATCGTGTCGCGAAGGAAATCGCAAAAACGCATCCTGGCAAAAAGATTTCAACTCTCGCGTACGGCTCCGGGCGGGAGGCAAAGCCTACGTTCAAGCTTGAGCCGAATGTAGTCGTTCATTTTTGCTATAGCGGCAACCGTCAGCCGAATGGTACTTTAAAGCGTAAGCAAGAGGATATTTTGAGGGATTGGCATAAAGCTTATCCTGACAACGTATTCGGAGTTTGGCTTTACAATTGCTTCCCTATGGAGCGTACGGTTCGCCCGGGAGGATTTAATTGTTTCCCTGGCTTTTTTGGAGCCACTCTTGCCGAAGAATATAAGTTCTTAAAAGAGATGAACGTTAAGGATATCATTTTCAACTGCGGTATGAACGATGATTTTGAATCGTTTCTTACATTCCGGTTAATGTGGAATCCGGACGAAGATTACGAGAAGCTTAAAGACGAATGGTTCTCTTCATTTGGCGCTGCAGAAGAGCCGATAAGAAAGTTCTACGATATCGTCGAAGAGCGTTTTACAAATCCCAAAAATTATCCGGAAAAGAGTGGTCATCAGTCGGTCTTGATCGCATGGGGATATTTGGGGACGACGAAGGTGATGAACGAGCTTAATTTGTTGATGCTCAAAGCCGAGAAAATGGCTGATACGCCATTAGCGAAAGCAAGAGTTGCAAATTGGAGGGCGGCCGTTTGGGAATATATGTTAGAGGGTAAACGCCAGAAGGCAAACTTTGACACAAAGCGTAAGGGTGTAACGGGCGTGAGTGCTTTTTATCTTGGGTCTAAGCCGCCGTCTTTTGTCGGCAACGTTCTTTCAAATGCGCGTGTTTCAGCTCAATGCAATGGAATTTGGCATGCGATAGGATATGAAGACGGCAAGGCGGTTAAGTATCCTCTTAGCAATCTCAACGTTCTTAGCGACGGCGATTATTCAACGAGCGTTTGGATGAATGGTCATCCCAAGACAAATCTTCTCGTCAAGGTTGACCATCCCATAAAGGATTTGAAAAGATTGAGATTCACGTTTTCCTTTGGGAATTATTTGCGCTCTGCCGCGATTATAAAGCCGATCGGGTTTAAGGATGGAAAGATTGTTGAACTTGCCGGAGAGTTTCGTCAGGAAAGAAGACCCAATCCTAATTGGAAAGATATCAATAAGGAGTCTGCTTCATTCTATATGCTTGAATGGAGCTTTGAGCCGTCATCCGTGCCGAAAAATTTAGATGCAATCGGCTATATCGATTATGGCTTGAGAGAGAAATGGTATTCTCCGCAGGTTTGTGAAATAGAGGCAAGTGAAAGATAATTTAAGAAAGCGAGTTAGAAATTATGGAGATAAAAGAACGAGTTGGGAGCGTATTTAAAAAAACTTTAATTACGCTTGGTATCGTCGCTTCGGTTGTAGGATGCGAGAAGGAGGAAACGGTAGCTCTTGCAAAGGACGGCAAGGCTTGCGCACAGATTATCGTTGCGGCAAAGCCGACGCGCTCGGCGATGTTTGCCGCGTACGAGCTTAAGTGGCACTTGGATAAAATCACTGGAGGAGATTTTAAAATCGTTAAAGAGGATAAAAATACTCAAACGAATTTATTTCCGATTTATGTCGGTGAGTCTGCAAAAACGCGTGCAAAGGGTGCTGATTTTAAAAAGCAGGAATGGCTCGTCGATGTAAACAAAGATGCGATTGAACTTATCGGTTTAGACAAGGCCGATTTTGGAATGGTTACCTATTACAACGATAAGGACGGCGTTCGCGGGGTTGGCTGGCCAGGTATGTTCGACGCGCAAGGCTCGATGTATGCGACCTACGATTTCCTTGAAATGGTAGTCGGCGTAAGATGGCTTGACAGTACCGACGTCGGAACGGTTTTGCCGAACGATCCAAATCTTTCGGTAAAGAAGACGCTTAGAAAGAAGGAGCCATTTTTGAAATACCGCGCCCATTCCGGAATTGTAAATCGTTACAGCCCTATTATGTGGCGGCACTCGGAAAAGGGATATTCTGAATATATGGACGTAGCGTATAGCGTCAATAAAAAACGCGAGCGTGAGCTTCAGGGCGAGCTTTTCCAAATTCGCCACCGTATGGGCGGGGAAATGCTCCCTGCAAACCATTCATTTTATTATTTCTATGGAAAGTATTGGGATAAAAATACAAAGGGCTTCGTAAAGTTCCGCCCGGAACTTTTTGCGAAGGGGTATGCTCCAGGAACGAAGCCTCCGCAGCTTTGTTATACAAACCCAGAGACGATTAGCGAGGTTATTGCGGACATCCGTGAATATTTCAATAATCCAAAGGTTCGCAAGATATGGGGTGAAAACAGCTTCTGCTTAGAGCCAATGGACAATTGCAATTTCTGTCAATGTGAAACGTGCGTCAAGGAATATGAACCTGAAAGAAAGAAGGATAACGCCTCGCAATCAACGCATTGGTTTAAATTCGTGAACAAGGTTGCAAAGGCGATTAAGGAATCTCATCCCGGGAAAACGCTTTCAACGCTTGCATACGGCGAGCACGAAGGTCTCCCGACGGGATTCAAGGTAGAAGATAATGTAGTCGTTTACTTTTGCATTAGCGCCAATAGATGTCCGTACAGCAAACTCCTTGACGGCCAAATCAGCCGTATGCGCGAATGGCGCAAGGCGTATCCTAAGCAGCCTCTTGCGATGTGGCTTTACAACTGTTTCCCTCTTGAGAATGCGCATAATGGAAATTTCCATTGCTTCCCTGGATTTTTCTCAGTTGAAGCAGAGCGCCAATACAAGATATTTCAGGAGCTTAACGTAAGTGCTGGCGTCTTTCATTGTGGATTTGATGGTGAAGTCGACAACTATATTCAGCTTGAAAAGATGATTGATCCCACGCGCAGTGTCGATGAATTGAAGGATGAATTTTTCGCCATGTACGGTAAGGCGTCAAAGGCCATTAGAGAATTTTACGATACTGTTGAAAAACGTTATTGTGATAAATCTCTCTATCCAAAGGGGATGGGGCATCAGTCAGCTCCGATTGCATGGGGAGTTCTCGGTACAGAGCCTGTCATGAAAAAGCTCGAGGGCTTGATGCAAGAGGCGGAAAAGCTCGCTGAGACAGACGTCGAGAAACGCCGCGTTGAAATCTGGAAGCGCTCTATCTGGAATTATATGAAGGAAGGGTACGATGCTTTCGTGACGCGAATGAAAGCTCCTCAGCCATCTTGGACGGCTCCTCGTATTAAAGAAGCAAATGGGGATCCGAAGGCCGTTGATTGGAAGAGCATGGAATTTATTCCGATAAAATATTTCGGTTCAGGTGCGGACGAGCTTTGCGGCTACACGGGAGGTCTCCGTCTTGGACACGACGGCAAATATTTTTATATGGAGCTGACCATTACCGTACCAGATACGAAAACTCTCGTAAATCTCCCAAGCATCTGTTCACACGACTGCTGGGAAATTTTGATGGCTCGTCAAAAAGGTCAGCCGTACAGATGCTGGTTTGTCGCTCCCGACGGACGTATGTTTGCCGCCAGCTGGGGAGAAGTTAATTTCCGCCGTGATGTAAGCTCGGAAGAATCGGGGAATGTAAATTACGGGGCTGTAAGCGTAGCTGATACGTCAAATGGCCGAGATTGGATTGCCCGTTTTTCATTCCCTCTAGATAAATTCCTTGATGGGCCAATTAAGAGCGGCGATACATTTTATATTAACGCAGTTAATGTAATGGGTAGCGAACATCCTGAAGTACGCGAGTGGTGTAAAACTCATGGTGGTCGTTTTATTATGTCAACACTAACTTCTCATACGACTGTTCATACTACAGACCGTATTGGAAGTGTAACATTAGGAAAATAAAATGATATCTTGTTTACTTGCGGCATCATTGCCATTATGGTTCTGTGCAGACTTTGATTCTCCTACAGAGTTTGAAGGTAAGAGAATTGAATTAGTTATTCCTGCAGGAAAAAAGGTTGAAGGAAAATTCGGCAACGGATACGCTTTTGTCTCGCCTCAGAAGCGTGCAGAGAATCTCGTGTTGCGCCTTAACGATTACGAAATGTTGAAATCATTCCCGTCCAAGGACGGAGCCTTTGCCTGCTGGTTCAAAACGGCAGATACGAATGCTCCTGTGGGGGCGGCTTTCTCTCTTGGCAGCTTCTGGTCCTTCCGCTGGGGATGGGTTCGCGACGGGTTTCAGGTAGGGCCTAACGCAAGAAAGCAGACGCTCAAGTTTAAAAAGCCGATCGGCAAATCAACCTCGTGGCGCCACTTTGTCGCGACGTGGAACGAGAAAGCTCTTCGCGCGTATCTAGACGGAGAGGAAATTCTCTGTAAGGAAAATCAGAGTCTCGAGCCTCTTGAAATAAAGCCAGGCGACGTTTTGCGTTTTGGCTCTGGTACGGAAGGCTCTCCTTATGCTTGCGGATATGTGATGGACGATATGGCGATTTTTGCGCGTTCGTTGACGGCCGAGGAGGTCAAAGATTTGAGTTCAGGCAAAAAACCGTTGAGAACCAAGAAAAAGGATTTGGAATATTACGATTATTTTAAAGATGTTCCTCGTCCTGCTTCAATGGATGATACGATGATTTTTTCTTGGGGTGGACATAAAAACTCAACATTAGAATTCTTGAAGAAGATTGGAATTAATACGGTTTGCGTCTCCTCTATGAATACGGCTCGCGCCCGTAAGGTTGCAGAGGCCGGATTTGCTGTAAATATCCGTTATGAAAATTCTCCTGAGTGGAAACGTATTTGGGGGAAGGAAGGTCCTCAGGATGTTATGGATCGTACGGAGGCTGCATTGAGTCCATATAGAACGTTAAAGGCGTGGAGAAGTACTCTTGTTAATAGTGAGGTTTACAACGGGAGAATTATTTTCAGAGCCTCTTCAAACGAGCTTTGGAAGGCATGGGCTAAAAAGGTAAACGGCGGCGAAGTTGATTTCACAATGGAAACGCCTCTCCGTTTAGATTATAAAACTCTTGGTATCAAGCCGTATCAAGGAATCCTGCCTGATGACAATCCTACCTTGAATACTCTTTTCTGGTTTGGTGAAAAAGGACATCCCGTTTATTACGTAAACGAACTCAACCGCAGAGTAATCAAGAAATTAAACCCGGACAATGTCGTATGGAGTGAGCCAAGCCCATCTGCGATTGGCCTTGATATGATTGCAGACTGGATGTATGATTATTCAATCTATGGAATGTTGCAGGAATTTATATTCTGCTATGGCGAGGCTCGTGCAAAAAACACTAAATTCATGCCTACCTTCGGAGGATCATATTGCGGTAATCCTTCGCCAGCCGGAAAACACGCCACAAAGCTCGACAAAGACGGCAAGCCTAAGAAAATCGCAATTGCCCCAAGTGTCGATGATATGAAGATCAGATGCTGGATGGCAATCGCCTCCACCCCAGTCGACGCTATTTCCTTCTGGGATGACGGTGCGTGGTGTCATGGTGCTGAAAACGCGAAAAAATTATTGGAAGACCCTAATGCGTACGTTAGCCATGTAGCTGAAATTGATTTTGCAGACCGCTTTGGCGAGTTTATGCATAAAGAGTTTATTCCTGCACTCAAGAAGTTCAAGGGCGTTCCTAATGTTACTGCTCCTGTCGCCATTTTGAAGGCGCCAGAAGCACACTTTGCAGGAACCGAACGCTGGACGTATTACAAATATCCACGTCTTCTTGCGCGTACATTGAGCGCGCTCGGTGTTACGTATGATGTTCTTTACAATGATGAAATTACGGCGAAGAATTTATCGAAGTATAAATACGTAATTCTTCCAATGGGCTTTGCTCTTACAAAGGCTCATTATGACGCTCTTTCTGCGGCTTCAAAGACGACGACAATCGTGACGGATTCTTATTGCAAATTCACGTTTGAAAAGCAAGAGCCGCTCGTAATGAAATTCGTCGACCATCACGGCCTTAAAAATCCGAAGAGACTTCTTACGACGGAGCCTATCACAGAGTGGGCGAAAAAGAACATGGACGAAATTCGCAAGGCTTCTGTCGCATGGACTGACCGTGACGGCATTGACGCATTCACGTTCGTCAAGCAGCTTCCTAATGGACGCAAGGCTGTGATTGTCATCAATGATGCCAGAGAGAATCGTTCTCTCTGGCCGAACCTTTGCACCGCTGAATGGTATCGTTCAATCGCTGCGAAAAACACCATCACTCTTCACATCAATACACCTAAAGGCGAAATCGTCAAGACGTATGATTTCAAGCC
>JAGCMU010000010.1 GCA_017646325.1 Kiritimatiellia bacterium | reverse complement strand
TCGTAACGGCAATGAAAAAGAACTATTGAATGCCGCAAGAGCGGAATACAAAAACGCAAAAGAAGCGTTAAAATACGTAGAGTACGATTCGCGACTTGGATGGGAAGCGTCAATGGAATATACTGGCGGAGTTGAACAGATCAAGTGGAAATTAAAACGGATGGAACAAGACTGGGGCACAACGTTGATATGGTGACAGACACGATGTTTTAAGATTGGAAACAACGAGGACAACTTATAAAAACAACTTTTTTCGCCGTGCAACTGCACGGCTCTTAAATTGGCGGGCGGTTGCCCGCCATAATTAAGAAGTTGTTTAAAATAGTTGTTTCCAAAATATAAAGTTGATATGGTGTCTGTCACCATATCAATATTAATGAAAAGCGAAGAACAAATAATAAAGAATTTTAGTGGATTTTTATCGCCTTTTTAAAACTTTGCGAACTTGGCGAACTTGGCGTGAGGTAAATTAAAATGTTTCGGGTTACCTCAATCCTACGGCACGTGAGGACACGTGCCCTCCCTGTTCCCTCTTTCCTGTTGTAGGCAGTTTGACAGTAAAAATAGTTTGCAAATTTGACAGTTTGACAGTTTTAATGGTAGGGCGGTCGCCCCGCGACCGCCGTGGGAACGGGGGCCGAATTTACAGAAACCCTTGCGTTATCAATTTGACACCGCATATCACATTATGGTATGCTTGCAAATATTAAGGATAAAAAACATGAAAACAATATTGATTACGACATTGCTGCTTTTAAGTAGTTTCTCTTGGGCGGAACACGAATATGATTTTCGTAAGCGTCTTGAAATTGTCCATCATAAAGGAATGCGCGACAGCGCGCAAACATGTAAGCCGAACGAAGAAGAAATCAAAGATGGTTTTACTATTGCGATATTGAAAGACTCAAGCGATTTCATTTATCAAACTGCCCGTGACTTCGAAGACTACCTTTCAGTATCAATGAACGTTGAAGCGAAAATCAGAAAGTTTGATTGGCTTCCTGTCGGCGCGGAAAACACGATTACCCTTGGCATAGAAAAAGATTATGCCGCAAACGATAGGATTGAAAAGCTTAAAGAAAACACTTGCCGCATCCTTACGGGAGACGGAACATTTTCAATTGTCGGGTCGGACGAAAGACAAGTCGCCCAAGGCGTTTATCATCTTGAAAATTTAATGAACTTGCGTATGGGCCCCTTTATTAAAAAAGGCAGTGTCACACGCCACGAGAAAATGAATGTAAGAATGACCCACTCAGGTTATGGCAATGACATTTTCCCCGATGAGCACCTTATTCAAATGGCTCATTACGGAATGACTGCAATTCTCGTTTTCCTTGATGACATTGATAAAACGAAAGCCCAAGAATATCAAGATTTAAAAGCCCTTATCAGAAGAGCAAAAAAATACGGTCTTGATACGTACCTTTACTCATACATCACTGCGTTTGCACATCCTGAAGATGAAGGCGGGCTTGAAAAAATCAACAACGCGTACGGGCGTATTGCAGGACATTATCCAGAGGCAAAAGGCATAATCCTCGTTGGTGAGAGCTGTCAATTCCCCTCAAAGGATCCGCGCGTCCAGGCAAAGACATGGTCGACTCGCGATCCAAACGACAAGCGCCCTTTGGCAGGCTGGTTCCCTTGCTCAGACTATCCTCTATGGCTTAATGCCGTTAAAAATGCGATTTCGGCGAAAGCTCCAAATCAAGAACTTGTTTTTTGGACATACAACTGGGGATGGGCTCCTCGCGAAGACAGATTAAAATTGATTGATGCCCTTCCAAAGGATGTAACTCTTATGGCGACATTCGAGATGTTTGAACGTCGCATAAAAAGAAACGGGATTGACACTCCTACAGCAGACTACACAATTTCTTTTGCCGGCCCAGGCAAGTATTTTGTCAGCGAAGCCGAGCGTGCAAAAGAAAGAGGACTTAAATTATACACACAGGCGAACGCTTCCGGCCTTACTTGGGATTTTGGCGTCGTTCCATTTCAAGCAGTCCCATTTCAATGGAATAAAAGATGGAAAGCTCTTTCAAGTGCGAATGAAAAATGGGGCTTGACCGGCATCATGGAAAACCACCATTTTGGATGGTGGCCAAGCTTTATCGCAGAACTTGAAAAAGAGGCTTACATTGAAGGGGGAATTCCTTTTGATGACCATGTGAAAATGATTGCATCCCGTGATTACGGAGAGGAAAATGTTGACGAGGTTATCGAAATCTGGAAATCGTGGAGCGAAGCGGCGGAAGATTACGTACCGACAGATTGCAACCAATACGGCACATTTCGCATAGGCCCTGCGTATCCGTTCACCTTTGGAAAGGAAACGGCGACGAAAGCGGAATTCCCCGCAAAGCGTTATGCTTCAAACTCAATCGGAATATGCCGACTCGATTATCTCAAGGAAGGATACGTTCCTCAATTGACGCCAGAGAGAATGGACAATGAATATTTTGAAAAAGAAATCGAGCTTTTAATTCCTGCTGCGAAGAAGTATGAAGACGGGAGGGAAAAGTTTTTGAAAATGGCAAAAACGCTAAAAGGACGCCAAGCCAAAGCGGCTGAGGAAATGGCAAATCTTGCCGGATATTTTTCAGCGTGCTATAAAACTGCAATAAATGTAAAACGCGGAGCAATCGCTTGTCGTAACGGCAATGAAAAAGAACTATTGAATGCCGCAAGAGCGGAATACAAAAACGCAAAAGAAGCGTTAAAATACGTAGAGTACGATTCGCGACTTGGATGGGAAGCGTCAATGGAATATACTGGCGGAGTTGAACAGAT
>JAGCMU010000009.1 GCA_017646325.1 Kiritimatiellia bacterium | reverse complement strand
GCTATTGCAGCCGGCGATTGGCTTGTGGCACACGGATATAAATTGATTGCCGAAAGTTCATTTGCAAAAGTTCCAGAGATGCTGGTTTCTGCCGCCTGTTCACACAAACGATTGACGGAAGGACAGGGCGACGACCTTTTTTATCTTGGCGAATATCCAAATGTCGAAGCGCGTGTTTCCGTGTATGAACGCAAGACGGGCGAGGCATTTGCCCTTGCCGCGCAGTTGGGGGCTCTCGCGGCAGGAGGCGACCCAGAGCCTTTTTACAAATATGGTTTGACGTTTGGAATCCTGTTTCAAATAATGGATGATTTTTCAGATGGCGTGGAAAAGACGCCTGAAATGATTCAACTCAAGGAAGAATATGAAAACAAAACCGCTTTTTATCGTGATGAGTGCTCCATCGGGGTGTGGTAAATCAACGCTTATCGATTTGCTGTTGCAAGAATATCCCGATCTTCAATACTCAATTTCATGTACGACGCGCAACCCTCGTGATTGCGAAGAAGATGGTATCGACTACCATTTCATGACGATGGAACGTTTTCGCGAATTGCTCGATCAAGATGCGTTTCTTGAATACGCAAAGGTTCACGACAATTATTACGGAACACTTAAAGGGCCCATCAATGACGTTTTGAAAGAGGGTAATTCAATGATCCTCGACATCGATGTTGCGGGGGCGGCAAAGGTGCGTCATTATGTGATGCATCATCTTCCGCCAACCGACCCTATGCGTGCAGGGTATGTGGATGTTTTTATCAACCCTCCAAGCATGGAAGAGTTGCGTGCGCGTCTTGAAGGTCGAGGCACGGACGCGCCGGAAGTAATTGAACGCAGACTCATCAACGCCGAAGGTGAAATGGCCCGGGCTCATGAATATATGCATCAGGTTACAAATGATGATTTGACGATTGCATATAAAAGACTTTGTGATTTGATTGACGCATATTCAAACAGGATGTAAAAATGAATCGAAAAGTATTACTTGGAGTGACGGGATCTATTTCCGCATATAAGGCATGCGAACTCGTTCGCCTTTTTGTAAAAAACGGCGACGATGTCACGGTCGTAATGACACAAAACGCCTGTGAGTTTGTTACGCCTTTGACGTTTAAAACTCTTTCCCGCAATCAAGTGTACGTTGATGCGTTTGCTCCTTCCTCTTCGTGGAAGCCGAGCCACATCGCTTTGGCAGAGGAAGCCGATATCGTCGTTATCGCTCCCGCTTCGGCAAATACGATCGCGAAAATCGCAAATGGGATAGCCGATAATCTTTTGACTGATATCGTCGTTGCGACAAAGGCACCGATTCTTGTCGCTCCTGCGATGAATTCAAAGATGTGGGAAAATTCCGTTACTCAAGAAAATGTTGCACGGATGCAAAAGAACGGTGTTTTGTTGATAGATACGAAAGACGGGGAGCTGGCTTGCGGCGTCAGTGGAAATGGGTGTCTTGCAGATCCCTTGACCATTTATGAAGCTGCGCAAATAACGCTTTCGGAAGAAGAAGATTGATTTTCATTAACAAGGGAAGATGTATGGCACAATTAGCTTTAAAACTTGATCGTCCGCTCGTCGTTTTCGACATCGAATCAACGGGGCTTAATACGCGTGTCGATAGGATTGTCGAGCTTGCCGCAATTAAAGTTTATCCCGACGGCAGAGAAGAGAGTAAGCGTTGGCTTTTCAATCCGGAAGTTCATATCCCCGAAGAAACAACGCTTATTCACGGTTATACCGATGAGGATGTGAAAGATTGCCCGACATTTGCCGCCACTGCAAAAGAAATATTCGATTTCTTTGAAGGGTGTGATTTGTCTGGATTCAACTGCGACCGATTTGACATCCCTTGCCTTGAAAGCGAATTTGCTCGAGTCGAAATGAATTTTGATTCAACTTCGCGTCGCCACGTTGATGTGCAACGCATTTACCATAAGATGGAGCCTCGTGATTTGGCGTCGGCTGTGAGATTTTATTGCGATAGAGACCACACGGGTGCCCACCATGCCGATGTTGATACGATTGCAACGCTTGAAGTTTTAAAAGCTCAAATGGAAAAATATTCCGACCTCCCAAAAACATCTGCGGAAATGGACGAGTTTTTAAATCCTCACGATCCTCTCAATGCCGACAGAAATGGAATGATCCGTTGGATGAATGGGGAATGGTGTTTTAATTTCGGTCAGCATCGCGGCAAGAAAATTAAAGACGATTTGTTCTCTACAGACGGTGACAGCAAGAAGCGCGGGAAACTTCTCAGATGGATTATCAATGGGAATTTTGATATGGAATTGAAGGAAATATGTCGAAATTTCCTCGAAAACGGTATTTTGCCGCCACCGCCTAAACAGCAATAATTACAAATATTTAGAGAAAAGGATTAAAGATTTTACGATACACATAATTCATTCATTTCATATCCAAAGTATTTCGGTTTAAAAACCCAACTTATGGTATAATTATTACTTGATTTATGAGCTCTTCACAACAAATACACATAGCATTGCCGCTTAAATACCGTCCTATGACATTTGACGATGTCGTAGGGCAGGAACATGTTACGCGGACATTACGCCATGCCATCAAGTCGGGGCGTATTGCAAATGCCTATTTGTTTATCGGTTCACGCGGTATCGGTAAAACGACTCTTTCTCGAATTTTTGCAAAGGCTATAAACTGTTTGAATCCTAATGGGGTCGAGCCGTGCGGTGAATGTTCAAACTGCAAGCAGATCGTAGAAGGGCGTTCGTTGGATGTTGTGGAAATTGACGGAGCATCCCACAACAAAGTGGAAGACGTTCATCAGATTATTGATGCTGTCCAATTTGCTCCAACGTCCAGTAAATATAAAATTTTTATCGTTGACGAAGTTCACATGTTGACTTCGGCTGCATTTAACGCTTTGCTCAAAACATTGGAAGAGCCACCGCCGTACGTCCGTTTTATTTTTGCAACGACAGAAGGGGATAAGGTTCTTCCTACCATTATTTCGCGTTGTCAGCGCTTTGACTTGCGCCGTATTCTGACGAATCAAATCGTTTCGCGACTTGAATATATTTGTGAAAAGGAAAATATAAACGTCGATCGCGATGCTCTCCTTGCTATTGCCCGCGGCGCAGAAGGAGGTATGCGTGACGCTCTTTCTTCTTTGGATCAATTGATTTCATTTAGAGGAAACACGATTACAGAAGAAGACGCGCTTAACGTGTTTGGTCTCGTTTCCCGCAAGGCCCTTGAAGATTTGGCCCGTGCAATGCTTACGGGGGATGCTGCTACGATTCTTCATTCTGTCGAGCTTTTCGATTCGGCAGGAAAAAATATGCGTCGCCTTGCTGGCGAATTGATGCAGCATTTCCGGAATTTGATTGTTTTTCAGGCGCTTGGGAAAAACGCTCCAGAGTTAGAAGTGACTGCCGATCAGGCAGATTCTCTTGAGGAACAGGCGAAACTCTGTCATCCTTCGCGTATTTTCAAGATAGCCGATTTGCTGGCGGAAATGGATGATAAGCTCCGCTATGTGTTGAGCGTTAGAACGCTCATTGAAATGACTTTGCTTAAAGCGTCGCGAGTTGCAAAAGTTGCGACGATTGAAGAAGTGATGCGTGCCGTGCAGGCTTTGAAAGCCGGTATGAACGTGTCCATAGAAACCCAAAAGGTTTCGACACCCGTGCAGCCGGCAGAGGTTCCTCAAAAGCCGGCTCCAGTTGAAGTGGTTCAAAAAAAGGAAGCACCTCAAGCAAAGGTGGTTGAGAAAAAAGAGGAAGCGCCTCGTAGAGAATTGACTGCCGAAGAGCGGCGTAAAATTCTCGACGATGACAAGCTTAATAATCTACTTAACACGTTGCCAGGCTCGAAGGTAATCGACGTCAGGTAAACCTAACGAAAAGGAATAAAGAAATGGACACAATAGAACGTCCCTCAATGAAAATGCTCCCAGGTGATGAAGTCCGCCAGATTATGTGGCGCTTTGCAGACCGTTACGACATCCAGATGGCTGTCGCAGGTGCACGTAGTGTAGCTCGTGGGCTTATCGCACAACTCGTTGCCAATGGGCAGCGTGCAACTCACGATTGGACTGCTGAAAAGAACTCCATGTTTGACGCTTTTGACGCAGCAGGTGTTACGGCAGCGGCAATGAACGCAGATTGCGGCGGACTTTTCGAAGGTCCAAAGAATCTTCCTCTTTCCCTCCTTTCTTACGAAATGGCATGGGTTGACGGCGGCGCAGCAACGAGCTCTTTTGTTAACGACCTCGCAATGGGTCCAATCGCAGAACTCGGCACCCCAGAACAGAAGAAGAAATATATGACCTTGTGCTGCCCTGGTAATCCAAGCGGCAAGACTTGGCGCGGTTCTTTTGCTCTTACCGAACCACTCCCGTACGTCGGTGTTGATACGGGCGTTCTTTGCGGCCGTGTAAGCGTTGCCGAATGGAAAGACGGCGAAGAGCCAATGATTCGCGTTGAAAAGCGCGGTCGCTTCATCACCAACATCGCGATTGCAGATTACGTGACAATCGCAGTTGATTCTGGCGATGATCGCATTAAGGGTTCTTGCATGGTTATCGTTGAAGCAACTGACCCAGGCAAGTTCGATCGCGGCGCACAAACGCTCAAGCTCGTTCACCAGCTTTCAAATACGGGCGATCCCGTTATCGACGTAACGATTCCAGCTTCCCGCATCGTCGGCGGATATACGATTCAAGACGGCAAGATCGTTCCAAATCTCGGCCACAGCGAAATCATCGCACAAGTCTTCTCAAAGACCCGCGTTGGCGTCGGCGTAATGGGCGGTGCTGCTCTCATGTCTTCTATCGAACCTGTCATCCGTTATCAGCGTACGCGTTTCCGCGGTGCTGCAGGTGTCGCAGAAAACTCACCTCGTTATACGCTCGGTCTTCAGATGAAGGAAGACGCCGTTGAACGTCTCGCTGACGTGTGGGCTACGGCAGAAGCTGCTTCTTCTCTCGGCTTTGACATTTCCCGTCTCTTCGACGAACTTGAAAAGATCCAAGACGAGGCCAAGGAAAAGCTCGGCAAGGGCCGTGAAATGCTTAAGAATATGAAAGCTCCAATGGATAAGGCTGTCGCTCTCTTGAACGAAGGCAAGGATCCGATGGAAGATGAAGATGTAACAGTCCGTTACGTTTACCTCCAGGCTCTCTGCAATATTCTCTGCCCAAGCGTCAAATTGTTCAACACGGGTTACTGCGCAAATGTAATGCGTGAATCTGTCTCTCTCATGGGTGGATACGGTATTACAGAAGACTGCCCGGGCTTCCTCTTCTACAAGTGGACGGATATGCAGCTTGATGCAACGTATGAAGGTCCTGAATGCGTACAGCGCCGTCAGATTTCTGAAACGATGTCAAATCCAGTCTTCCTCGCCCAAGTTGAAAAGTGGGCGAAGGGTCTTGATGCTTGTCCAAAGGCTTCTGAAAACGGTTCTAAGGCAATTGCCGCAGCTCTTCGTTTGTGGGCTTGGACGCGTGAATTCGCAAAGAATGCTAAGGACGCAGAAGGCCGCAAGCTCGGTCAGAGCCAGCGTCATGGCGTTGCATTCCCTCTCGCGGATGCACTTTCAAAGTTGATGGCAGCACGCTGCTTCTGGTCAGACATCGCATTCCTCGCTCAAAACGGTGCGGAACACCCGGTCGTCGGCCCAGAACTCGAAAGCTATCTCAATACCTTCAACGATCTTCTCGGTACGATTGCAGCAATCACCGCTGGTGAAGCTGCTCGCGTCTGCGCTGAAATCGTTTACGGCTTTGATGCAGCGTCTGCTGAAGAAAAGGCACAATTCGCCGCACTTCGCAACGCAGTTGATGAAGCTCTTGCAGGTACGCGTCTTGCAAAGGACCGTGCTGCCAAGTGCCTCACCACGATTATGAGTCCAGAAGCTCTCGATTACTAATAATCGAAAAGCGTATGCTCTTTTGAAATAAGAGCATGGGGTTAAGTCGGGCTGTCTCTCAAATGAGACCGCCCGACTAATTTTATGGTATAATTGTTCCTTAAAATTTTATGTTAGAAAGTTTGATAACGGTGGCAAAACAAGTAGGCATCTTGTTTATCTTGATGTCGATTGGATTTGTGTGCAATAAAAAGAAATTGCTTAACGACACTTCCATCAAGGGAATTGTCGAGCTTTTGGTTCTTATCGTTACGCCCTGTCTCATAGTTTGCGCATTTCAGCGTCCCTTTGAGCCGCGCCTTTTGAATGGGCTTGGATGGGCGTTAGGGGGAGCTGTTCTTTCTCACATAATCGGGATTGCCGTTTCTTATTTTTTATGCTCCAGGGAAAAACAAAAAGAGTGCGTTCTTAGGTTCGCTACAATTTTTTCTAATGCCGGTTTTATGGGAATACCCCTTGAGTATGCATTATTGGGAAATGACGGAGTCTTTTTCGGAGCTGTTTACGTAGTCGTCTTTAATTTGCTGTGTTGGACTTATGGTCTTTTTGTAATGTGTTCTTCCCTGAAGGATATGAAACTCGTTTCTTTGATTTTTAATCCAGGTACGGTCGGTATTTTCTGCGGATTGCCGTTTTTTCTCTTTTCTTGGAATATGCCTGAAGTTATCAATAAACCCGTTGAAATGATGGCTTCGCTAAATACGCCTCTTGCGATGATTGTCGTTGGGTTTTATTTGGCAGACGCAAAATTCAAAACGGTTTTAACTTATCCAAAGGCGTATTCAGCAACGTTTTTACGGTTGATTGCGATACCGCTTTTAGTACTTGCCGCTTTTATGTTCCTCCATCCCGATAACGGGATAATGGCAACAGCGGTGATTATCGCTTCGAGCGCTCCCGTGGCGGCGTTAACGTCAATGCTTGCCACGCGATACAGCAAAGACATTTCGCTTTCGGTCGGTCTTGTTGCAGGTTCGACTCTTTTATCAATAATCACGATGCCTCCGATTGTCGGCGTTGCAATGTGGTTTTTCAAAATAAAAGCAGGTGGATAAATGAAGTTTGTTTTAGCGCCATTGGCTGGTTTTACAAATGCCGCATTTCGTACGATGTGCAGGTTGGGCGGAGCTGATTTGACTTATACTGAAATGGTTAGCGCCGCAGGTTTGGCGCACGGCTCGATTGCCACACGTAGGCTTATGGAGGTGTTGGACGGGGAAAGAGATGTTGTTTGCCAGTTGTTTGGATCAAAACCTGATGAAATAAGTGTTGCAACGCGGGAAATATCAGAGACTAAAAGATTTGTCGGCATTGATTTGAATGCGGGCTGCCCTATGCCGAAAGTAGTCAAAGAAGGCGCAGGTGCGGCATTAGTTAAAAGCCCTCAATTGATTTACGATTGCTTGAAGGCGATGAAAGATGCGACAGACTTGCCGATAACTTTAAAAACGCGTCCAGGGCCAAAGCCTGATCAAGTTAAATTATTTGAAATACTTGACGCCGCCGAAAAAGCAGGCGTTTCAGGAATTACTCTCCATGCCCGTTTTACGAGTCAAGCTCACGGGGGAGATGTTCATCTCGATTTGCTTTCAGAGTTGGTTTCCCGTTCAAAAGTCCCTATAACGGGAAACGGCAGTGTTGTTGACGGAGAAAGCGCTCTCAAAATGGCGCAAACGGGTGTCGATACGATTATGATTGGGCGCGCAGCTCTCAACAATCCTTTGATTTTTAACGATCTCAAGAATGAAACCCAGACGGATTTGACGAGAGAAAAGCGACTTGAGCTTTTTTCAATGCACGTTGATTTACTTTTGAAGCAGCATGAAATGCTCGTCGCAAAGTATCCTGATTATACAACGAGTGCGGATGATTTAGTTTCCTGCATCTTCCGCACTCATTTGTTCCGTTATTTTTCTGGCGTTCGAGGTTCTTCTGAAATTCGCAGACGGATGAATGACATCCATACGGTTAAAGAAGTCCTTGAACTTAAAAACGTTTTGAAAGAAAATTAAAGAAGGGCGCCCGTTAAGTCGCTTACCTTTTCAAATCCCTTTCTTTCGCAGTAGTCGCGCAAGCCGTCTGCAACATCTTCAATTACCGACGGGCTTGTGAAAGTGGCAGTTCCCACTGCTACGGCTGTTGCTCCTGCGAGGAAGAATTCAATGGCGTCTTTCGCCTCGTAAATTCCGCCCATAGCGAGGATTGGAAGCTTTGTCGCACGATATGCATCGTAAACGACTTTTACGGCGGCAGGATGGACGCATCTTCCGGAAAGTCCTCCTGTGCGGTTCCCTAAAACGGGCTTGCGAGTTTCAATATCGATTACCATTGCGGGAATCGTGGTGGAATTGCGGCGAGTAAGGCGGCGCGGATGAAAGAAACGACGCTGTGTTATCTGGAACGCGACGACGCGTACTTGATGTTATATCGTAATAAAAAGAAACACGATCCGAATGCCGGGAAATGGATCGGCATCGGCGGCAAACTCGAAGCAGGCGAAACACCCGACGCGTGTTTGTTGCGCGAAGTGTACGAGGAAACGGGGCTGACCCTCACGGCGTACACCTACCGCGGCGTGGTGAATTTTCAGTCAGATCAATACGACAACGAGCGAATGCACGTGTATACCGCTACCGGCTGGGACGGCGTGTTGCACCCGTGTGACGAGGGGGAACTGCGCTGGATTCCCAAGGCGGAACTGTTTACGTATCCGATGTGGGAGGGTGACGCGCTGTTTTTGCGCGCCCTTTACCGCGACGAGCCGTTTTTTCGGCTCACCCTCACCTACCGCGGCGACACGCTTATCTCTTCCTCCCTGTCGCCCTCCACCCCATAACCTACCTGTTCAAAACGCCCTCCGTCACCGCGTTGCGG
>JAGCMU010000121.1 GCA_017646325.1 Kiritimatiellia bacterium | reverse complement strand
CATACGGCAAAGGGCGTGTTTTCTATACCTCGTTTGCGCATGACCGCAGAGCGTGGGAAGCTAACGACACGCGTGAGCATATTTTTGCGGGCCTTGCGTATACGTTAGGAACGCTCAAGGCTGATGATACTCCTTCGGTAGTTATTGAAAAGAAAGAAAATGTTTCGTCTCTTGAAAAGCTTGCTTCGGAGGTTCTTGATCCAAAGAAGGCTGGTGCTGTTTCCGATTGGCGTTATCGTCAGGAATGTGAATTCCGTTTGGCTGCGGCGTTATTTGAATGTAAAGATAAAAAGGTCGCTTTAGATGTTGCAAAGCGTGTTTTTGCACGCCGTGATGTTACGGAATCTCTTCGCGGAGTTGCTGCGCGTGTTATTCTTTCTAGCGACGCTACATTCTTAAATACCGTTCTTGACGATTCTTCAGCAAAGGTTCGTCAGGCAGCTTTTGGTTATGGTCTTAACATTCCACCTAAGGCTTTAGCTGAAGCTCTTGATGGTCGCCCCAGCGAAATCAAGTGTGCGATTATTGCAAAGCTAGTTGAGAACAAAGCGAAATGCTGTGTTAAGAAGATTGCTTCGCTTACATCTGACGGTGACGATACTGTCGTAATTGCCGCTTGCAATGCATTGGCCCGTTTGGGTGGTGTAGAGAATGTCGAAATGTTAAACGACTTACGCAAGCGTGGGGGCAATATTGGAAAGGCGGCAGAGGAGGCTCTCGAAATTATTCCCGGTGCCGGAGAGAAAATCTTTGATTTGGCGAAAGAAGATAAGTCTCTGTTGGCGGTTGCGGGCAAGCGTGCGGAAGTGAAACTTTTCGGAAGGTGGAAAGAATTTGCTTTCTCTTCCGATAAAGCAGTGCGAAAGGTTGCATGGAGGGGTATAAGAAATGCGTCATCTCCTTTGACTCAAGAAACATTGACACAATGGTTTATTGCCGCTAATGATGAAGAAGCGAGCACCGCAGGAAACATTCTCTGGCAAAGTGCGTTGAAGAGCCTCGATGAAAACGACCGCGAGAAAGCACTCGTTGATATTTGGAAGAAGTCAAAGGGTGCCTCGCGCAAAAAGGTAGAAGAACTTCTTCTGCGTGATAAAGGGCTTAAAGCTCTTGATGTTTGGGAGTGTCTTGCCAAGGATGCAACGTTTGGGGAAGACGCTAAAAAGGCTTATTGTGAAGCCGCATCGCAAATTATTAAAGGTGGAGGCGAATCAAAGGCGCTCTCAAGGAACTTGTGGAAGGCCAAGGCGTCACGTAGCGCCCATAACGATAATGCCATGAAGGCGATAGATGGGGATATTAGGACACGTTGGTCTTCGGGATTCAATGCCAAAGGAGCGTCGTTTGAGTTGGATTTGGGAGAGAGTTGTTTTGTAAATGAAGTCACCCTCAATACAGAGAAATCTGCAAACGATACTCCAGCTGGATGTGAAGTGTTTGTTTCAGATGATGGAAAGAACTGGGAAGGGCCTGTTGCAACGTGTGATGACAAGACGAAAAAGTCAACAACCTTTTCATTAATGCTTGCGGCACGTTATTTGAAGTTTGTACAAGTTTCGGCTCGTAAAGGGCTTTATTGGTCGATTCATGAAGTTGAAATAAAGGCTGGGATGGATATTAAGAAATTGGAAGAAATCAAAAAGACGGCCGCTGCGTTTGGTCTCAAGGAGGTTAAGTAATGAGTATCGATAAAAAGAATGTAGCCGTCTCGCGCAGAACGTTTCTTACTGCAACGGCGGGATTTGGGTTATTTAATATTGTCCCCTCATCCGTCATGGGAGCGGCTGCTCCGTCCAATAAGATTACGATGGCGCTTATTGGTGCAGGTGGCATGGGATGCGGTAATATGCGTTCGTTTTTGGCGTTTGAAGATACGCGTATTCTTGCGGTTTGCGATGTCAATAGTGTTAAGCGTCAAAAGGCAAAAGCTACAGTTGATAATGCCTATGGTAATCGCGATTGTGCGACGTATCGTGATTTTCGCGATGTTTGTATGCGTGATGATATCGATGCTGTCATAGTAGCTACTCCAGACCATTGGCATGCTGTCATTGGTATTTATGCGGCAAATTGCGGAAAAGATATTTATGGTGAAAAGCCGTTTTCGCATGATTTGCGTGTAGGTCGTG